>NZ_JBWKNG010000001.1:0-281601 GCF_059415465.1 Pseudomonas sp. GW821-FHT10C09 | reverse complement strand
ATGTGATGGCCTCTTCGCGAGCAGGCTCGCTCCCACAGGTTAAACGCTTACCTGCCACCGACCATGACCGAGATTTAACAATGACCGACACCCCGCATTTCCCCTTATCCGCCGTGGTCGGCGCCGACGACTTGAAGCTCGCGCTGTACCTGACCGCCATCGACCCGAAAATCGGCGGTGTGCTGATTGAGGGCCCGCGCGGCATGGCCAAATCCACCCTGGCCCGGGGCCTCGCGGACCTGCTGGCCAGCGGTCAATTCGTCACCTTGCCGCTGGGCGCCACCGAAGAACGACTGGTCGGCACCCTCGACCTCGACGCTGCTCTGAGCGACGGCCGTGCGCAATTTTCCCCCGGTGTACTGGCCAAGGCCGACGGTGGCGTGCTCTACGTCGACGAAGTCAACCTGTTGCCCGATCACCTCGTCGACCTGTTGCTCGACGTCGCCGCCAGCGGCACCAACCTGATCGAACGCGACGGCATTTCCCATCGGCATTCGGCGAAGTTTGTGCTGATCGGCACCATGAACCCGGAAGAGGGCGAGCTGCGTCCGCAACTGCTCGACCGCTTTGGCCTGAACGTCGCCCTCAGCGGTCACACCGCACCGACCGAACGGGGCCAGATCATCCGTCGGCGGCTGGACTTCGACAGCGATCCGCAGCGCTTTTGCGCACAGTGGGAACTCCAGCAACAGGCGCTGCGCGAACAGTGCGAGAAGGCCCGTAGCGTGCTGGCGAGCATCCTCCTCGACGATCAAGCGTTGGCGCTGATCACCGAGCGCTGCTTTGCCGCCGGCGTCGATGGCTTGCGTGCTGACCTGGTCTGGCTGCGCGCCGCTCGCGCCCATGCGGCATGGCGCGGTGCGAACGCGATCACCGAGGACGATATCGACGCCGTCGCTGAATTCGCCTTGCGCCATCGTCGCCGCGAGCAATCACCGCCAGCGCCGCAGCACAGACAGTCGCCATCTCCGCAACATTCCACCCCGAGCGAAGGCCAGGGCCAATGGGGTGAAATGCCCGCCCAGGCGCTGCCGGTTGGCGCCCGTCGTGAAGTGCCGAGCTGGCCAAAAAAGCCCTAGGCATTCGCCCTCGATCTGACGCGGGGGCGAATGCCAGACCCCGCGCAGGACGGCTGGACAACGGCAAACAGGGCAAACGCCATGCCGCACGCAGCGGCTCGATCAACTGGCCCGGCACTTTACTCAATGGTCGGCCACGTCAGCGCAGCGATGTGCTGTTTCACCTGCGAACTCGAAGCGCCCATGAACTGTGGCTGGTGATTGTCGATGCCTCGGCCTCGACGCGGCGTCATCAGGCATTGAGCGATGCCAAGGGTTTACTGGCGCAGTTGTTTGACGATGCGTACCGCCAGCGCGCGCGGTTGGCGTTGTTGACGGCCAGCGGCAATGTGCCGAAATGGCAGGTGCAAGGTTTGAAAGCATCCAGCGGATTACGCACCTGGCTGGATGGGTTGGGCGCAAGCGGTGGCACGCCAGTGTTGGCTGCGCTGGGTGAGGCGGGGCGTTGGTTGGCGACGCGCAAGAAGCGCTTCCCGGCGGAGCAGCAGCGTGTGTTGTTGCTGACCGATGGGCGGTTGAAGGAGTGGTCGCTATTGCCTGCGCTGGATTGTCCCGGTCTGCTGATTGATATCGAGCGCGGGCCGATCCGGCTGGGGCGGGCGAAGCAGATGGCGGCGGAATTACGAGTGGATTATCGGCACATTGATGAGCTGATTCCTGGTTGAATTATTGGTTGCCTGTGCTGGCCCCTTCGCGAGCAGGCTCGCTCCCACAGTGGATCTGCAGTGTTCACAAAACCTGTGGGAGCGAGCCTGCTCGCGAAGGGCGCGACTCGGTCTAAATCTATTTGCCCATCGCTTGACGGTACTGCCGCGTACGCCGGCCAATGTACAACCGGTCAAGAATCAACGCCCACACCGCTGACACCTGCGGCCGAGGCTGGCGCCCGCGACTCAATCGATGCAGCTGAAACTTCACCACCGCCATGCTCGCCAGTGCGGCGAGCGGTTTGCGTTTCCACAGGATCGGCGGCAGTTGCGGGTGGCTGTTACGGCCTTCGCGCCAGTGTTTGACCAATTGCGGTTCAACCGCCAGCGCCGTGCCGATGCCGGCCATGGCGATGCCGCTGTCGAGCACCTGCTCCACGATCGCCAGGCGCCGAATGCCGCCGGTCACCATCACCGGCATGCTCGCCACGCTGGCCAGTTCACCGGCCATTTCCAGGAAGTAGGCTTCGCGGGCCAAGGTCCGGCCGTCGCGGGCTTCGCCTTGCATGGCCGGGGCTTCGTAGCTGCCGCCAGAGAGCTCCAGCAGATCGATGTGTTGCTCGTTGAGCCACAGAATGACCTGGCGGGCATCGTCGGCGTCAAAGCCGCCACGCTGGAAGTCGGCGGAGTTGAGTTTCACTGCCACGCAAAACTGTGGCGAGACTACGCGGCGAACGGCGCTGACCACTTCCAGCAGCAAGCGTGCGCGGTTCTCCAGTGATCCGCCCCAACCGTCGGTGCGGCGATTGGTCAATGGCGAGAGGAACTGGCTGATCAGGTAACCGTGCGCCGCATGAATCTGTACGCCAGTGAACCCGGCCTTTTCGGCGAGGGCCGCGCTGGTGGCGAAGCGGGCGATCACCTCGGCGATATCGGTCTCGGACATCGGCTTCGGCTCAGCGAACATTTTCGAAAACGCCCCCAGGTCCAACGCCACGGCGGACGGTGCCCAGGCTTGCTGGCCGAGATTGGCCATGGTCTGGCGGCCGGGATGATTGAGCTGCATCCAGAACTGCGCACCACCCGATCGGCCGATGGTTGCCCACTGACGAAAGCGTTCGAGGTCGCGTTCGTCCTCCAATACGACGCCACCGGGGCCGGTCATGGCGCGGCGGTCGATCATCACATTGCCGGTCAGCAACAGGCCCGCTTCGCCCTCGGCCCAGGCCTGATACAGCTGAAACAACGCGCCTGACGGTGCTTGCCCGGTGTCGGCGAGATTTTCTTCCATGGCGGCTTTGGCAATACGATTGCCGACGGTCTGGCCGTTGGGCAGATTCAACGCTTGGAAGGGCGACATGCTTGACTCCTCATCAGGAAAGAGCAGAGGCTAAGCTTAAAGTTAACTTTAATGTCAAGCAGGCAAATGAGGCCGAGATGAAGATTGGTGAATTGGCGCAGTTGAGCGGGTTGAATGCATCGCGCATTCGGTTCTACGAGTCTCAGGGGTTGATTCGTCAGGTAGAGCGTTCGGCCAACGGCTACCGGCGCTATCCCGCACAAGTCCTGCAAACACTGATGATCATTCAATGCGCGCAGCAGGCCGGGTTCAGCCTCGAAGAGCTGAAGCAGCTGCTACCGGACACGGTGACAGGCGAGTTCAAGCGCGAAGAGCTGGTGGCGGGGCTGGTGCGAAAGATCGAGCAGATCGAACAAATGCAACTTCACCTGGCCCAGAGCAAGGCGAAGTTGCTGGTGGTGGTCGAAGGCATCCAGGCGCGACCTGACGGGATAGCCTGTGAGGCGAATGCCGAGCGGGTGATGGCGTCGCTCAAGCATCAGTTCTGATCGATGCACGAATCACCGAACGCCTGGTAGCGCAGAACGTGGGTGGCGCCCATCGTGTCGACGTAAGTCATCTCCCGTGGGCCGATGCCGCAATAATCGCCGCTGGTGATGTTGACGACCTTGGCAATGTTCAGCAGTTTCGAATAGCGGTAGTCCTCGACGTTCGAGGGGCTGGCGGTGGCGGCAGACGCGGCGGCTGCAGTGCCGCTCAGGGCAATCAGAAACAGCGCGGACAGGAGACTTTTCATGGCGGGGCTCTCGTAGTGGCTACTGAACGATTTCAGTGGCAGTACGACGAGCCCCGTCAGGGTTTATTCCAGGCCCAGGGCAAAGTTTTTTGGCGACGGGACCGGATGGCGCATCAATGTGCCCACCACCAGCGCCCCCGCCAAGGCCAGTAAACCTGCGACGCAGAGCAACAGACTGAAACCGCCGACAAAGGCCTGGCGAGCCAAAGGCTCGATCAACGGTCTTGCGGTTTCCGGGAGCAGATTCAGCGCCGCGGTCATGTCGCCCGCCACCACCCGCGAAGCGATGCCTTGTGTCTGGCCGAGCCATGCCGCGCCCTGAGTCGATAGAGTGCTGCGCAACAACAGTTCGGTATGACTGGAGAGCAACGCACCATAGACACCGATGGCCAACACGATGGCGCTGAAACGCATGGTCGTGCTCATGCCCGAGGCCATGCCGGTGCGCTCGCGGGGCACGCAGGCCATGATGTTCTTTTGCGTGTCGCCATTGAGCAGTCCGGCGCCGGCACCCGTCACAGCAATCGCCAGGGCAAAGGACAGGTAACCGCCACTGCTGACGGCCCAGGCACTGAGCAAGTTGCCGCTGCCGACGAGGGTCAATCCGCCCGCCATCAACGCGGCTGGCGAAAACCGTCCGGCCAGCCGCGCGCCGATGCGTGGGCAAATCAGCATGGTCAATGCAAACGGCAACATCCCGAGCCCTGACGCGATGGCCGAAAAGCCAAGGCCGTTTTGCAGATAAAACGGCAGCAAGGTCATCATCACTTGAGCGCAACCGGCGTAGGCGAACATACCAAGCAGCGCGCCGATAAAGCGCGGATGTTTGAACAATTGCAGGTCGACCATCGGCCGCTGCTGCATCCGCTCAATCACCACGAACAGCCCCAACAACACCGCGCCGCCAACGAGCCGGGCGTAGGTGACCGGGTTGCTCCAGCCGATGCGGTTCGCCTCGATCAAGCCCCAGATCAGGCACAGCAAACTCGCACTGAATGCCAGGCTGCCCCAGGGGTCGAGGCGCGCGGACTGGGCGTCCCGGGATTCCGGCACGGCGCGCCAGACCATGAACATCAAGAACAATCCCACCGGCAGGTTGAGGTAGAAAATCCAGCGCCAGCCGATGTATTCGGTGATCAGCCCACCGACCGTCGGCGCGGCGGTCATCGCCACGCCCATGCACGCGCCCCAGAACGCCCAGGCCTTGGCCCGTTCGACCTCATCGTGAAAGGTGTGGCCGATGGAGGCCAGGGCCGAGGTCAGCAACAACGCCGCGCCCACGCCCTTGATCGCCCGTGCAATGTCGAGGAACAACGCGTTGGGCGCCGCACCGCAACCGAGGGAGGCGAGGATGAAGATACCCAGACCCCAGAGCAGGGTTTTCTGCCGGCCAAAGCGGTCGGCAATGCTTCCCGCTGGCAGCAGCAGGGCAGCGAACGCCAGCATGTAGGCACTGACCACCCACTCGATGTCGGCAAAGTTGGCGCCCAGGTCCCGCGCGATGGTCGGGAGGGTGACCGCGACGATGTTGGTGTCGAGCACGATCAGCGAGCAAACGCCTGAGGCTGTGAGTAATGTAAGGCGTGGGCTCACCTTGGGTATGGCGGACATGGCGGCAACTCTTTACGGTGAAGGTCCGAGCAGCTTATCGTCGGACAGCGCCTGTTTTATTAGGCGCGAGTCGCCATCTCATTACCTTTGAGCTAACGCATCAATGGATATTCGCCATTTTCGCTATTTTCTGGCCGTTGCCCGGCAGCGCAATTTCACCCGGGCCGCCGAACAATTGGGCATCGCGCCGCCGACCCTGAGCCGGCAGATCCAGGACATGGAAAGCGAACTGGGCACTCGATTGTTCCTGCGCCAGCAGCGTGATGTGAAGCTGACCGAGGCGGGGGCTGCGCTGCTGATCGAAGCCGAGGCGACGGTGCGCCAATTCGAGTTTGCTCAGCGCAATGCGCAACGGGCGGGACGTGGCGATATTGGCCACATCGAGTTGGGGTATGTGGCCTCGGCAGTGTTCTCTGGTTTGCTGCAAAAACAGGTACACGCCTTCAGCCGCGAATGCCCCGACGTGAGCCTGAATGTGCGGGAAAGTCCCATGGCCACGTTGCCGGCCATGGTGCTCGATGGACGATTCGACGTGGGTTACGTCCGTTCGCCGATGACGTTGCCCGAAGGACTCGAAGCCATTCGCCTCGACGAAGAGGGCTTCGTCCTGGCGCTGCCGACCGAGTCCTGGCTGTGCCGTTTGCCGGACATTGGACCGCAGCATTTGCAAGACGAGACCTTCATCCTGCCGGAGCAAATCAGCGGCACGTTGCAAGTGGCCGCTGCCGGGGGATTCTCCCCGACATTAGGCGCGCAACCGGGCGGGTTGGTGGCGGTGATTGCGTTGGTGTCGCTGGGGCAGGGCGTGGCGGTGGTGCCGGAGTCGGTGGTCGGGCATGTGGGTTTGCCCGGCGTGCTGTATCGCACGATCAAGGGCTGTGCGGCGACGTCGTGGCTGTCACTGATTTATCGACGCTTTGAAAAGTCGGCGGCGGTGGCGCGGTACATCGAGCAGATCAAAAATCCCTGAAACCAAAAGCATAGCGAGCTAGCTGGATCTGTAGGAGTGAGCCTGCTCGCGATAGCGTCTTGCCAGACACCAACACTCCCAAGCCCTAACACCCGCTACGACAATTCAACCGCTCAAACGCCCGAGGCACCGTACACAACCCGCGTAACGTCTGGCGCAACCACGCCACATCGTGACTCGGTTTACGCGGCACATATTGCGGCCTCAGCCTGCCGACGTGGCTGGCGAAATCCTCCTCCAGAGTCTCCTGAGAGCCAATGCCCTTGAGCTTCTTCAACAGTCTCCCGTCCTTGAAGAACAGCACAGTCGGCGTACCGGTAACATTCGGGTGCCGCGGTGATTCGCTGGTGCTCAACACATAGATGTTCGCGTGATGACGATAGCGCTGGGCAACTTCACGAAAGATCGGTTCTGCCCATTCACAGGCCGGGCAGTGTTCATTGGTGAAAAGCCAGATCACCGGACGCCAGGTTTTCAGCGCCTTGCGGTAGACCGGGGCCAGCGATGCCAGGTGGTTTGTCGAGCCCATTGAAATCTCCTTTTCACAACGACCGTCGAGGTTTGTCGACGTTAAAGGAGGGAGCAGGGCGGGTCTACTGTCAGAAATTACAGGTCGCCTTCTCCTACGCCGTAAACGATCCGGCCTACTGAATCGCAAGATCAAACTGACAGGAAGTACGGAAATCCGGAAGTGAGTTGCGTGGTACTTTTTTATCAGTCCGTCAATGTCGATGGGTATGGAGCTGAAAAGGGATGGGCTGAAATCGATGAGCGAAAACCTGGAGCACACACTCAGTGCTAAAAATCATAGGCAGCACACAGCTCAGGAGGAACATGGCCTGTATGCCGAAAGGTTGGAGGCAGATACGCTTTGGAGTGCTATTTTTAGCACGTCTAAAAGCACTCTGAGGAACGAGTTCATGACACATATCGTACTTTCGCAGGTGGTAGCCAGCATCTCTGAACTGAAGAAAAACCCAATGGGGACTGTCGCTGCCGGTGGAGGTCTGCCTGTGGCAATTCTGAACCGTAACGAGCCGGCCTTCTATTGCGTCCCTGCCAAAGAATACGAAGCGCTGATGAATCGTTTGGAAGACCTGGAACTGATTGCCCTTTGTAAAGAGCGGGAAAACGACCCGACGATAAAGGTTTCGATTGATGACCTATGAGTTGGAGTTCTCCGAAAAAGCCTGGAAGGAATGGAAGAAGCTTGGAGCAACCCTGAGGGATCAGTTCAAAAAGAAACTTCAGGAGCGGCTTGCAGACCCGCATGTCCCTGCAGACAGGCTGAGCGGGCTTGGGAATGCTTACAAAATCAAGCTGCAGAGTGCCGGATATCGAATGGTCTATCGCGTGATTGATGAAGTACTGGTAGTAACAGTAATAGCCGTAGGAAAAAGAGAACGCGGTGATGTTTACAGGGACGCCGCTGTACGCTGATGTGATGGTTCTAAGTCAATTCGCTACTATTTCCCCAATGGTGCTCTCGCACCGATTTAACTCGTTAAATTCCCCACTGTGAACCACATACCCGCACGCTGTAGCCAACGGTAGCGCTTCCCACCGCGTGCGTTTGGTAACAGATCCCTCAGCGTTTTTCCCATCCCGTTGATTCAAATCGTTTTTCACTCTCCCCAACATTTGCTCCACAACCTGTGGCACACTTTCTGCTGTCTATTCCGTTGTTACATACCTACGTCCGGTATAGCGGAATAAACATCATCCTGGAGTGCTTGCCATGCATCGCCGACCTTCCTTGTTAAAAGCGTGTTTTTTTGTTCTCGCGGCAACCGCCGCTGCCATGGGCGTGGCCCAGGCGGCGGACAGCAAGCTCGATAGCGTGCTGGCCCGTGGGAAATTGATTGTGGGCACGGGCAGTACCAATGCGCCGTGGCACTTCCAGGGAGCGGATGGCAAGTTGCAGGGGTTCGATATCGATATCGGGCGGATGATTGCCAAGGGGTTGTTCAACGATCCGACCAAAGTCGAGTTTGTGGTGCAGTCGTCCGACGCGCGGATTCCCAACTTGCTGACTGACAAAGTCGACATCAGTTGCCAGTTCATCACCGTGACCGCCAGTCGTGCGCAACAAGTGGCGTTCACCCTGCCGTACTACCGCGAAGGCGTCGGCCTGCTGCTGCCGGCCAACAGCAAGTACAAGGAAATCGAAGACCTCAAGGCTGCCAACGACAGCGTGACCGTGGCGGTCTTGCAGAACGTATACGCCGAAGAGCTGGTGCATCAGGCGCTGCCCAAGGCCAAGGTCGATCAATACGACAGCGTGGACTTGATGTACCAGGCCGTTAACTCCGGCCGTGCCGATGCCGCCGCCACCGATCAGTCGTCGGTGAAATACCTGATGGTGCAGAACCCTGGCCGTTATCGCAGCCCGACTTACGCCTGGAGCCCGCAAACCTACGCTTGCGCGGTTAAACGCGGCGATCAGGACTGGCTGAACTTCGTCAACACCACCCTGCATGAAGCCATGACCGGCGTTGAGTTCCCAACTTACGCGGCCTCCTTCAAGCAATGGTTCGGTGTCGATCTGCCGACTCCTGCGATTGGTTTCCCTGTCGAATTCAAATGATCCCGTGAGAGCGGGGCGCCCATAACGCGCCCCGCTCAAGGTACTGCTGACCATGAACTATCAGTTGAACTTTGCCGCCGTGTGGCGCGATTTCGACACCTTGCTGGCGGGGCTCGGCCTGGGTCTTGAGCTGGCGCTGGTGTCGATCGCCATCGGTTGCGTGATCGGCCTGATGATGGCGTTTGCTTTGCTGTCCAAGCACCGCGCATTGCGGGTGCTGGCGTCGGTGTATGTGACGGTGATCCGCAATACGCCGATTCTGGTGTTGATTCTGTTGATCTACTTTGCCTTGCCGAGCCTCGGTATCCGGCTGGACAAGATCCCGTCGTTCATCATTACGCTGTCGCTGTACGCCGGGGCGTATCTGACCGAGGTGTTCCGTGGCGGCTTGTTGAGCATTCCCAAGGGTCAGCGTGAAGCAGGACTCGCTATCGGTCTCGGCGAGTGGCAGGTCAAGGCGTACGTCACCGTGCCGGTGATGTTGCGCAATGTACTGCCGGCCTTGTCGAACAACTTCATTTCGCTGTTCAAGGACACTTCGCTGGCCGCTGCGATTGCGGTGCCGGAGCTGACCTATTACGCGCGCAAGATCAATGTCGAGAGCTACCGGGTGATTGAAACCTGGCTGGTGACCACGGCGCTCTATGTGGCGGCCTGTTACCTCATTGCCATGATGCTGCGTTACCTCGAGCAGCGTCTGGCGATCCGCCGATAGGAGCCCCCATGTACGAATCCCCTAGTTGGTTGCATGAGTTATGGGTTGCCCGCGAAGTGTTGTGGCAAGGCTTCCTGACCAGTGTGCAGGTGTCGGCGCTGGCGATTTTGCTGGGCACGATGGTCGGCATTGTCGCCGGTCTGGTGCTGACCTACGGCAAGTTCTGGATGCGCGCGCCGTTCCGTTTCTACGTCGACCTGATTCGCGGCACGCCGGTGTTTGTGCTGGTGCTGGCCTGCTTCTATATGGCGCCGGCACTGGGTTGGCAGATCAGTGCGTTTCAGGCCGGGGCCTTGGGGCTGACGCTGTTTTGCGGCTCTCACGTCGCCGAGATCGTGCGCGGTGCGTTGCAAGCGTTGCCCAGTGGCCAGATGGAAGCGAGCAAGGCGATTGGCCTGACGTTTTTCCAATCCCTCGGGTACGTGCTGTTGCCTCAGGCGTTGCGGCAGATCCTGCCGACCTGGGTCAACTCGTCGACCGAGATCGTCAAGGCCTCGACGCTATTGTCGGTGATCGGCGTGGCAGAGTTGTTGCTCAGTACGCAGCAGATCATTGCCCGGACTTTCATGACCCTGGAGTTTTACCTGTTCGCCGGATTTCTGTTTTTCGTCATCAACTACGCCATCGAATTACTCGGCCGGCACATTGAAAAGCGGGTGGCCTTGCCATGACTCAACCTTCGCTCTCTAACGTAAAAGCAGCTCAAAACGATCAGCCCCTGCTGGACATTCGCGGGTTGCACAAAAAGTACGGTCAGCTCGAAGTGCTCAAGGGCGTCGACCTGACCATGCAGCGCGGCAACGTCGTCACGCTGATCGGCTCCAGCGGCTCGGGCAAGACCACGCTGCTGCGCTGCGTGAACATGCTCGAAGAATTCCAGGGCGGGCAGATCATGCTCGACGGCGAGTCCATCGGGTATGACGAGGTCAACGGCAAGCGCGTGCGCCATGCGGAAAAAGTCATCGCCCGGCACCGTGCAATGACCGGCATGGCATTCCAGCAGTTCAACCTGTTCCCGCACCTTACGGCGTTGCAGAACGTCACGCTCGGTTTGCTCAAGGTGAAAAAACTGCACAAGGACGAGGCTGTCGCGCTGGCGGAAAAATGGCTGGAGCGCGTCGGCTTGCTGGAACGCCGTGATCACTATCCCGGTCAGTTGTCCGGCGGTCAGCAACAGCGCGTGGCGATTGCCCGGGCGATTGCGATGAACCCGAGCCTGATGCTGTTCGACGAAGTCACCTCGGCTCTCGACCCGGAGCTGGTCGGCGAAGTGCTGAACGTGATCAAGGGCCTGGCCGACGAAGGCATGACCATGTTGCTGGTCACCCACGAAATGCGTTTTGCGTTCGAAGTCTCGGACAAGATCGTCTTCATGAATCAGGGGCGTATCGAAGAGCAGGGGCCACCCAAGGAGCTGTTCGAGCGCCCGCAATCACCGCGTCTGGCTGAGTTTCTCAAAAATACGCGCTTTTAACTTTCCAGAATTCAATCAGGAGAAACACTCATGAGCATTACTCGTTACGGCACCGGCAGTAGCGCCGCTGGCGGTACGCCTCGTCCTTTTGCCCGCGCCGTTGAAGCCGATGGCTGGTTGCACGTGTCCGGGCAGGTGCCGGCGCTGGATGGCGAGATCATTACCGGCGGCATCGTCGAACAGACCCACCAGACCATGAAGAACCTGATCGCGATTCTGCAAGAGGCCGGTTATGGCCTGGAAGACGTGGTGCGTGCTGGCGTGTGGCTGGAGGATCCGCGGGATTTCACCAGTTTCAACAAGGTTTTCTCCGAGTACTTCAAACCCGAACACGCGCCGGCCCGTGCCTGTGTGCAGGCGAACATGATGGTCGACTGCAAGGTCGAGATCGACTGCATCGCGTACAAGAAAAAGGCCTGAGACTTGCGGTGACTCCATCGCGAGCAGGCTCACTCCTACAGTTGGAATGCATTCCCCTGTGGGAGCGAGCCTGCTCCGGGCGGCGTTCCGACGAAGGCGGCCTAACAGTCGCCACCGCACTCTAGGTAAACTCCCGGCACTTTGTATGGGAACCACAGACATGACCGAAGACACCATCAAGCGCCGGGCTCGCGGTCTGGACCGGGCGTTCGATATCCTCGATTTTCTCAAGGAAATCGGCAAACCCCTGCGCCCGAATGAAATCGCCAGCGGCATCGGCAGCCCGAAATCCACGGTCTACGAACTGGTCGCGTCCCTGCTGGAGCGACGCATCCTGGAAGCCGTGGGCAAGGATGGTCACGTCTACCTCGGCCGTCAGCTGTACTTCCTCGGGCAGGCACATTTGCGGCATTTCGACCTGACCCGCGAGGCCGATCACGCCTTGCAGGAGATCGTCAGCCAGACCCACGAAACCGCCCAGATGTGCCTGCTCAACGGGCGCAAATACACCGTGGCGCTGATGAAGGAGGGCGAGCGGCATTTCCGCATTTCCTCGGACATCGGCGAAAACGCGCCGATTCCCTGGACCGCTTCCGGGCGCCTGCTCTTGGCGCATTTGAGCGACGAGGAAATCGTCGACCTGATCGACCACGACGACTTCATCCTGCCCAACGGCGAACGCCTGCCGCTGGAACAGTTTCTGGCGGAAATCCGTCAGGCCGGCATCGACGGGTTTTTCTCCTTCGATAGCGTCGCCGACACCTTTACCCATTGCTTCGCCGCCCCGGTCAAAGACCCCAACGGCGTGGCCATCGCGACGCTGTGCATCGTGGCCCCACGGGCCGATGCCAAGACGCATTACAACGACTATCGCCGGGTGCTGATCGACAACGCCAACCACCTGGCCCGGCGTATCAACGAATAAATGCGGCTGCCTGCGGCCGCTAATGTGAGGAGTTCGACCATGTCTACTGCCAACAATACTGCCGCTGTGGAAAAGGGCTTTGCCCAGACCGGCGCCAACCTGGTCCGCGATGTCAGCCTGCCGGCGCTGGTGCTGCACCGCGAAGCGCTGGAACACAACATTCGCTGGATGCAGGACTTTGTCAGCAACAGTGGCGCCGAACTCGCGCCCCACGGTAAAACCAGCATGACCCCGGCTTTGTTTCGCCGCCAACTGGACGCCGGCGCCTGGGGCATCACCCTCGCCAGCGCCACGCAAACCCGTGCGGCGTATGCCCATGGCGTGCGTCGGGTGCTGATGGCCAACCAATTGGTCGGTACGCCGAACATGGCGCTGATCGCCGATTTGCTGGCAGACCCGACGTTCGATTTCCATTGCATGGTCGATCATCCGGACAACGTCGCTGACCTCGGCGCCTACTTCGCCTCACGCGGCGTGCGCCTGAATGTGATGATCGAATACGGTGTGGTCGGCGGTCGTTGCGGTTGCCGCACTGAAGATGAAGTCATCGCACTGGCCAAGGCTATCAATGCGCAACCGGCGCTGGCCCTGACCGGCATCGAAGGCTACGAAGGCGTCATCCATGGTGATCATGCGGTCACCGGCATCCGCGCATTCGCCGGGTCTCTGGTGCGTTTGGCCGTGCAGTTGCAGGACAGCGGCGCGTTTGCGATCGCCAAGCCGATCATCACTGCATCGGGTTCCGCCTGGTATGACTTGATTGCCGAGGAGTTCGAAGCGCAGAACGCGGCCGGGCGTTTCCTCAGTGTGTTGCGTCCGGGCAGCTATGTGGCCCACGACCATGGCATCTACAAGGAAGCGCAATGCTGCGTGCTCGACCGTCGCAGCGATCTGAATGAAGGCCTGCGCCCGGCGCTGGAGGTCTGGGCACACGTGCAGTCGATGCCAGAGCCGGGTTTTGCGGTGATTGCCCTGGGCAAGCGCGATGTCGCCTACGACGCCGGTCTGCCGGTGCCGTTGCTGCGTTACAAGGCCGGTGTGGTGCCGGCGAAGGGCGATGACGTCAGTGCCTGCAAGGTGACGGCGGTGATGGACCAGCACGCGTTCATGACCGTGCCGCCGGGGGTTGAATTGCGGGTGGGCGACATCATTTCGTTCGGTACTTCGCACCCGTGCCTGACGTTCGACAAGTGGCGCACCGGGTGTCTGGTGGATGATCAGATGAATGTCATCGAAACCATGGACACCTGTTTCTAAGGCTTGAGATCGAAGCGCGACCATCGTCGGAACGCCGCCCGGAGCAGGCTCGCCCCCACATTGGAATGCATTTCCTTGTGGGAGCGAGCCTGCTCGCGAAGAGGCCCGCCCAGACAACAAAGAAACACCAGAGACCCCACACAATGCACACCATCAACACCCTCGGCCCCAACACCCCGCGCATCGCCCTGATCGGCGAGTGCATGATCGAGCTGCAACAACGCGCCGACGGCAGCCTGCAACAAAGCTTCGGCGGTGACACCCTGAACACCGCCGTCTACCTGTCCCGTGAGCTGGGCGCGAGCGGCGTCGTCGATTACGTTACTGCCCTGGGCGACGACAGCTTCAGCGACGCGATGTGCCAGAACTGGGCCAGCGAAAACATCGGCCTGGGCATGGTCCAGCGTTTACCGGGACGTTTGCCCGGTTTGTATTGCATCCAGACCGACGCCGCCGGCGAACGCCGTTTCCTTTACTGGCGCAACGAAGCGGCCGTGCGCGATTGCTTCACCACACCCGCCGCCGCGCCGATTCTGGCCGCGCTGCCGGATTACGACGTGCTGTATTTCAGCGGCATCACCCTGGCGGTACTCGGCGTGCAAGGTCGGGAAAAGCTGCTGGAAACCCTGATCGAAGCCCGCCAGCGAGATGCGCGGATCGTCTTCGACAACAACTACCGGCCACGCTTGTGGGCGTCGGTTGAAGAAGCGCGTGCGGCGTATCGCAGTGTGTTGCCGTATGTGGACCTGGCGTTGCTGACGGTTGAGGATGAACAGGCGCTGTTTCATTTTTCCAGTTGCCAGGCGGTGTTTGCCGCTTACGAGCAGATCGGCACGCCGGAAGTGGTGCTCAAGCGCGGTTCAGACGCGTGCCTGATTCGCTGTGATGGCGAGTCGTTTGAAGTGCCGGCGCAGAAGGTCGAGCGTGTTGTGGACACGACGGCGGCGGGGGATTCGTTCAGCGCGGCGTACCTGGCCAGTCGGCTCAAGGGCGGGAGCGCGGTTGAAGCGGCCGAGGCGGGGCATCGGTTGGCGAGTCGGGTGATACAGGTGCCCGGTGCATTGATCCCTAGATAAGGGGTGAATGGCCGTTTGCTGCGCAATCGGATCGCGAGCAGGCTCGCTCCCACAGGGGAACGCATTCCAATGTGGGAGCGAGCCTGCTCGCGATGAGGCCCGAAAGCCAAACCATCAATCCCGGTAAAACACCTGCACCAGGTGATACCCGAACTTGCTCTTGATCGGTCCATGCACCACCCGCAGCGGTTTCTTGAAAATCACCGCATCGATGACGCCGACCATCTGCCCCGGGCGCACTTCACCGAGGTCGCCGCCGCGCTTGCCGGACGGGCAGGTGGAGTACTTTTTGGCCAGCACATCGAAGGCTTCGCCCTTGGCGATGCGTTGTTTGAGCTGCTCGGCTTCTTCCGAGGTTTTCACCAGAATATGGCGGGCTTGAGCTTTCATGGGGCGTACCTTGCAACGTGCTGACAGCGGGGCGGGCGATTATGCCTCAAGTCACTCGGGTTGGCCGATCATCGTGCGAATCTTGTTGGCCAGCAAGTCGATGGAAAAAGGCTTGGCCACCATGTCCATGCCTTCCTCCAGAAAGCCTTGGCGTTCGGCGGCGGTTTCCGCGTAACCGGTCATGAACAGCACTTTGAGGTCCGGCCGATGCTGGCGGGCGATCTCCGCCAGTTGGCGGCCGTTCATGCCCGGCAGCCCGACATCGGTCACCAGCAAATCAACACGCAAATCCGATTCCAGCAAAGGCAGGGCGGTCTTCGCGTCTTCGGCTTCATGAGCGTGGTAACCCAGCTCATTGAGCAAGTCGAGCACCAGCATGCGCACCGCCGGATCGTCCTCCACCAGCACCACGGTTTCACCGGCAATCGCCGCCGGCGCCTCACCCGTGACCGGCATCAGCACGTCTTCCGGCTCCATGGCATGCAAGCGCGGCAAGTACAGGCGCACGCTGGTGCCCTTGCCCGGCAGGCTGAACAGGCTGACATGGCCGCCCGATTGCTGGGCGAAACCGTAGATCATCGACAACCCCAGCCCTGTGCCTTGGCCGATGGGTTTGGTGGTGAAGAACGGGTCAAATGCCTTGGCCAGAACCGAGGGTGTCATGCCGGTGCCGTTGTCACTGACGGCAATCATCACGTAATCCCCGGCCTTGACCGGTTCCAGTGTGGTGATGTCGCTGCCGTCCAGGTACACATTGGCCGTTTCAATCAGCAATTGGCCGCCATCGGGCATCGCATCGCGGGCGTTGATGACCAGGTTGAGCAGGGCGTTTTCCAGTTGGCTGACATCGGTGCTGATCGGCCAGACCTCATCGGCCAGTTGCAGTTTGAGTTCGATGTGGTCGCCCTTGGTCCGGCTGAGCAGATCCTCCAGCGAGCGCACCAGTTCATTGGCGTTCAGCGGTTTGCGATCCAGTGATTGGCGACGCGAGAACGCCAGCAAGCGATGGGTCAACGCGGCGGCGCGATTGGCCGAAGACACCGCGGCTTCGGTAAAGCGGCCGATCTCGTGGATGCGCCCGTCGGCGATATAACGCTGCATCAGGTCGAGACTGCCGATGATCCCGGTGAGCATGTTGTTAAAGTCATGGGCGATGCCACCAGTGAGCTGGCCGACCGCTTCCATTTTCTGTGCATGGCGCAAGGCGTCCTCGGCACGCTCGCGTTCGACCATTTCGTTTTGCAAGCGCTGGTTGGTTTCGGCCAGTTGCTGGGTGCGGGCGGCGACGCGCTCTTCGAGGGTTTCGTTGAGATTGCGCAAGGCTTCTTCGGTCTGTTTGCGCTCGGTTTCGTCAATCACAAAAATGTAGAAGCCATTCACCGCGCCATCCCCGCCGTGGCGCGGCAGGTAGTTCATCAACGCATGCCGCAGGCTGCCGTCACGGTGCGACGTGCTGATGCTGAAACAACAAGGCTTGCCCTTGAGCGCCTCGGCAATGTGTTCCGCGCGCAAGGCATAGGCCTCGTCACCCAACACCTCTCGGATGGTTTTGCCAAACAGTTCCTGCGGCGTCAGGCCATACCAATCGAGGTAGGCTGAGTTGTTCAGGCGGAAACGCTCTTCGCTGTCGACGTAGCTGATCAGGATCGGCATCGCGTTGATGATCAATTGCAGCTCGGTCTGGCTCTGGCGCAAGGCCTGTTCGGTGCGTTTGCGCTCGGTCAGGTCCAGCGCGGCGCCGAGAAAACGCATCGGCCGGCCGTGGTGATCCTTGTAGCAGCGCCCCCGGGCAAACACCCAGTTCAACTGGCCATCAGGTTGCAACAGACGATATTCCTCGGCGTACTCGGTGCCATGGGTGATGCAGTGCTTGATGCTGCGCGCAATCATCGCCCGGTCTTCCGGGTGCACGCCGTGCAGGTAGGCGCTGATCGGCAACTCCCCGGCCAACGCCGGATCGATGCCGTGCAGTTGGGCGAAATGGGCGTCGGCGAGAAAGCGGTCTTCGCTGATGTCCCAGTCCCAGGTGCCCACCGAGTCTGTCGCGGCCAAGGCCAATTGCAGGCGCTGTTCCGTTTCGCGCTGGGCCTTGAGGCTTGCGGCGGAGCGCTGTTCCAGTTCGAGGGCGATGCGGCGACGTTCGTTGGTTTCGATGGCGGTGACCAGAATGCCCGCCACCTCGGCGCTTTCATCGCGGATCGGGCTGTAGGTCAAATCCAGCCAGAAGTCGGAATCGCCACCGTCACGTTGCAGGGTAAAGCGCTGTTCGCTGTAGGTGCGCACCTGGCCTTGTAGGACTGCGCTGTAAATCGGGTCGGTAAAGTCTCGAAACTCTGGCCATATCTGGTGCGTCGGCTGTCCGAAAGCGTGTGGGTGTTTGCTTCCGGCGAGCAGGGCAAAGCCATCGTTGTAGATCTGCGTGAGTTCCGGCCCCCACAGCAACAGCATCGGCATCGGTGAGTGAATCACGATGTCGACGGCGGTACGCAGGCTTTGCGGCCAGGTGCCGGCAGGGCCCAAAGGGGTCTGTGTCCAGTCCAGTCGGGCAATCAAGGCCTGGGCATCGCTGCCGGTGGGTGATGCGTTCATCAAGTGGTCCTGCGCTTAAGTCGGTGTGGCGGCGTCAACTATCCTCGTAGGGCAGTAGACGCTGAATGACCCGTTTTGGGTCATTATTTTTTCATTGAATGCTTCGCGGGTGCTTTTTGCCATGGAAATCGATGCACTGTTAACACAGTTGGCCAAGCGTAATGGCGCTGATCTTTACCTGTCCACGGGAGCGCCACCCAGCGCGCGGTTCGACGGCGAGCTCAAACCCCTGAGCGCTCAGCCGTTCAAACCGGGTGAAGTGGCGGCGATTGCCGCGAACATCATGGACGCCGAACAGCGTCTTGAGTTCGACCGTGAGCTGGAAATGAACCTGGCCCTGTCGCGGCCAGGGATCGGGCGCTTTCGAGTCAACCTGTTCAAGCAGCGCAACGACGTGTCCATTGTGATTCGCAACATCAAACTCGACATCCCGCGTTTCGAAGACCTCAAGTTGCCGCCCGTATTGCTGGACACCGTGATGCTCAAACAAGGCCTGATGCTGTTCGTCGGCGCCACCGACTCGGGCAAGTCGACGTCGCTGGCGGCGCTGATCGATTACCGCAATCGCCACAGCAGCGGCCATATCGTCACCATTGAAGACCCGATCGAGTACATCCACCGGCACCAGCAGTCGATCATCAACCAGCGCGAAGTCGGGGTCGACACCCGAAGTTTTCATGCCGCGTTGAAAAATACCCTGCGCCAAGCACCGGATGTGGTGCTGATTGGCGAAATCCGTGATCGCGAGACCATGGAGCACGCACTGGCGTTTGCCGACACCGGTCATCTGGTAATTTCCACGTTGCACGCACACAACGCCTATCAGGCGCTGGACCGCATCATCAATTTCTTCCCCGAAGAACGTCACACGCAACTGCTACATGACCTGGGCAACAACCTCAAGGCGTTCGTCTCCCAACGCCTGGTGCCGACCCGCGACGGCCAGCGCCGGGCGGTGGTGGAGGTGATGCTGGGCACGCCGACGATTGGCGATTTGATTCGGCGCAATGAGCTGTCCGAGTTGAAAGGCATCATGGAGAAGTCGGCGGAGTCGGGGATGCAGACGTTTGACGGTGCGCTGTATGCGTTGGTCGTAGAAGGGGCGATCAGTGAGGAGGAGGCGTTGAAGCATGCGGATTCGGTGAACAATTTGCGGTTGCGGTTGAAGCTGCACGCGGATGCATCAGCGCCCGCTTCAGGAGAGTGGGGCCTCATGGACTGACACAGATCTAAATTTGTAGGAGTGAGCCTGCTCGCGATAGCGGTTTATCAGTCACCATTAATGTTGGCTGACACACCGCTTTCGCGAGCAGGCTCGCTCCCACAGGGGATTTTCTTCAGCTCTGGAGTTCCGGGCGGTTGCGGAATTGTTCCAGCGCCTCGGGATTGGCCAGGGCGTCGGTGTTCTTTACCTTCTGGCCATGCACCACATTCCTCACCGCCAGCTCGACTACCTTGCCGCTGATGGTCCGTGGAATATCAGTCACCACGACAATCTTCGCCGGCACATGCCGTGGCGTGGTGTTGGCACGAATGACTTGGCGAATCTGCTGCTGCAAGGCTTCATCCAGTTCAACGCCGTCCTGCAAGCGCACAAACAGCACCACCCGCACGTCATCCTGCCATTGCTGACCAATGGCCACGCTGTCCAGTACCTGCGGGACTTTCTCCACCTGACGGTAGATTTCCGCTGTGCCGATGCGCACACCGCCGGGGTTGAGTACCGCGTCCGAACGCCCGTGGATCATCATCGCGCCGTGGGGCAGTTCTTCGGCGTAATCGCCCTGGGCCCACACGCCGGGGAACTGGCTGAAATACGAAGCGTGCAGCTTTTCCTGCTGCGGGTCGTTCCAGAAACCGATGGGTATCGCCGGGAAGTGCCGGGTACACACCAACTCACCTTTCTCGCCGATCACCGGTTGACCCTCGTCGTTCCAGACTTCAACCGCCATGCCCAGGCTCTTGCCCTGTATTTCGCCGCGACGCACCGGTTGAAATGGGTTGCCGTTCACAAAGCACGAAACGACGTCGGTGCCGCCGGACATCGAAGCCAGGCAGACGTCGGGTTTCAGGTCGCGGTAAACGTAGTCGTAACTTTGGGGCGATAGCGCGGAGCCGGTGCACAGCAGGGTTTTCAGGCTGCTCAGGTCATGGCTTTGCCGTGGCTTCACGCCGCTGCTTTCCAGGGTCGCCAGGAATTTCGGACTGGTGCCGAAGACGCTGATCTGCTCATCGTCAATCAGGTCGATCAAGCGTTCCGGGCCTGGATGGAACGGCGAACCGTCGTACAGCACCACGGCACTGCCCACGGCGAGGGCCGAGACCAGCCAGTTCCACATCATCCAGCCGCAGGTGGTGTAGTAGAACAAACGGTCGCCAGCGCCGAGATCGCAATGCAGCCCATGTTCCTTGACGTGCTGCAGCAATACGCCGCCGGTGCTGTGGATGATGCATTTCGGCACGCCGGTGGTGCCGCTGGAATAAAGAATGTACAGCGGGTGTGCGAAGGGCACGGGGACGAAATCCGGCTCGCCGCCGGCGTCGTAGAAATCCCCCCACAACGTCACATTGGCGTGGGTATGGAAGTCGACGATGTGCGCCTGCGGCCGTGCATAAGGCACCACAATTAACTGCTGCAAGGACGGCAGGCGTTCAAGTATTTCGTTGATTTTGCCGGTCTGGTCGATGTCCTTGCCGGCGTAGCGATAACCGGCGCAGGTGATCAGTACTTTCGGTTCGATCTGGCCAAAGCGGTCGATCACGCCTTGGGTGCCGAAGTCTGGCGAGGAGCAGGACCAGATCGCTCCCAGGCTGGTGGTGCCGAGCATCGCCACCAGGGTTTGCCAGGTGTTGGGCATGCACGCGGCGACACGGTCGCCGAGGCCGACGCCAGCAGCGATCAGACTGTGCTGAAACCCGGCGACATGCTCGGCCAGCTCCGCCCAGGTCAGGTGTTCGCGCTGGCCGCTCTCACCAATGGCAACCACCGCGATGGCATCGTCGCGACGGCGCAGCAGGTGTTCGGCAAAGTTCAGGGTGGCGCCGGGAAACCACTGGGCGCTGGGCATTTGCGTGCCCTCGACCAGCACTGCGTCGGGCTGGTCGTGAAAGCGAATGTCGAAGAAGTCGACGATGGCCTGCCAGAAGTTTTCGCGCTGATCGATGGACCATTGGTGCAGGGCCGGGTAGTCATCGACGTGGACGTGATGGCGCTGACTGATGGAACGCCGAAAGGCTTCCATTCGCGTCTTGGCGATGCGCTCGGCGCCGGGTTGCCAGAGGATGTCGGACATGGTTTGCCTCTTGTTCTATCTGCAGATCCATTCGCGAGCAGGCTCGCTCCCACATTGAAATGCGATCCCCTGTGGGAGCGAGCCTGCTCGCGAAGAACGATAACGCGGTCTATTGGGGGGTTACTGCGCCAACCACCCACCATCAATATTCCACGCCGCACCCCGCACCTGGCTGCCGGCCTCGCTGCACAGAAACAGCACAAGCTCGCCTAGTTGCGGCGGGGTAACGAACTCCAGTGACGGCTGCTTCTCGGCCAGCAAATCATGCTGCGCCTGCTGCGGGTCGATCCCGGTCGCCGCGCGGTCATCAATCTGCTTCTGCACCAGCGGCGTCAACACCCAGCCCGGGCAGATCGCGTTGCAGGTCACATGCGTCGTCGCAGTTTCCAGGCCCACCACTTTGGTCAGGCCAATCACCCCATGCTTGGCCGCGACGTACGCGGCTTTGCCCACCGAGCCCACCTGGCCATGCACCGAGGCGATGTTGATGATCCGCCCCCAATTCTTCGCACGCATGCGCGGCAGGCACAGGCGGGTGCTGTGAAACACCGACGACAGGTTGATCGCGATGATCGAGTCCCAGCGCTCCACCGGAAACTCTTCCACCGACGCCACGTGCTGGATGCCGGCATTGTTGACCAGAATGTCGATACCGCCGAATTCACGCTCGGCATACGCGACCATGTCGGCGATCTGCGCCGGATCGCTGACGTCGGCCGGGTGATGACCGACCTTGCCGCCGAACTGCTGGACCTCGGCTATCACCTTGGAAGCATCACCGAAACCATTGAGCACCACGTTGGCACCGGCCTTGGCCAGGCTGAGCGCAATGCCCAGGCCGATGCCGCTGGTGGAACCGGTGACCAGTGCGGTCTTGCCTGTAAGAGTCGTCATGAATACCTCACACAATGCCAGTGGCGTAGAAAGTGCCGATGACCACGAAGACCGCCAGGGTCTTGATCAGCGTAATACAGAAAATGTCTTTATAGGCTTCGCGGTGCGTCAGGCCGGTGACCGCGAGCAAGGTAATCACCGCGCCGTTGTGCGGCAGGGTATCCATGCCGCCACTGGCCATCGCGGCCACGCGGTGCAGCACTTCCAGCGGAATGTTGGCCGCATGGGCCGCCGCGATGAAGTCATTGGCCATGGCGGCCAGCGCGATGCTCATGCCGCCCGACGCCGAACCGGTGATGCCCGCCAGCAAGGTCACGGTAATCGCTTCGTTGACCAATGGATTGGGAATGCTCTTGAGCCAGTCGGCCAACACGAGGAAGCCTGGCAGCGAAGCAATCACCGCACCAAAGCCGTATTCCGACGCGGTGTTCATCGCCGCGAGCAACGCGCCGCTGACCGCACTTTTACTGCCTTCGGCGAGTTTGCTGCGAATCGCCTGGAAGCCAAACACCAGCACCATGATGATGCCCACCAGCAGCGCCGCCTGAACCGCCCAGATCGCCGTCAATTTAGCGATTTCGGTGGTGACCGGCGCGGCCATGCCCGGCAGCGCGAGGCTGTGGGTCTTGCCGTACCACTGCGGAATCCACTGAGTGAACAGCAGGTTCATGATGCCCACGGCCAGCAGCGGCGACAAAGCGATCCACGGGTTAGGCAGCTTAATGTCGGCGGATGTCTCCGGCTCGTTGCGCAACTCGGTGCCATAGCCTTCGCCGGCCCGTTGGGCTTTGTTGCGCTGACGCTGGAGAAACAGCATGCCGGTGCAGAACACGAAAATCGTGCCGATCAAACCCAGCCACGGCGCCGCCCAGGCGGTGGTGTTGAAGAAGGTGCTGGGGATGATGTTCTGGATTTGCGGGGTGCCGGGCAGGGCGTCCATGGTGAACGAGAACGCGCCGAGGGCAATGGTCGCCGGGATCAAGCGCTTGGGGATGTCGCTCTGGCGGAACATTTCAGCGGCAAACGGATAGACCGCGAACACCACCACAAACAACGACACGCCGCCGTAAGTGAGCAGGGCGCAGACCAGCACGATCACCAGCATCGCCTGGCGCGTGCCGAGCAGGCGAATGGCGGCGGCGACGATGGAGCGCGAGAAGCCGGACAACTCGATCAGCTTGCCGAACACGGCACCGAGCAGGAACACCGGGAAATACAGTTTGATGAAGCCGACCATTTTTTCCATGAACACCCCGGTGAAGGCAGGGGCGACGGCGGAAGGGTCGGTGAGCAGGACGGCGCCGAGGGCGGCAATCGGGGCAAAAAGGATAACGCTGTAGCCACGGTAAGCAGCGAGCATCAACAGCGCGAGGGCTGCCAAGGCAATGATCACACTCATGGTGTGTCTCCTGGATTTTTGTTTTTGTAGGGTAGGTCTTTTGTGGGAGAGGGCTTTAGCGAGATTCGTGCCAGTTGGTTATCTCGTTGAAATACAAGGAGATTTTGTTTGTTCTTGGTGAGTGTTCGAGAGTGTCGTCTCTTAATTGAGACTTTTCGGCAGTGATTGCCTCTTCGCGAGCAGGCTCGCTCCCACAGGTTGACCGAGTTCGTCCTGGGAGCGCGGTCCCTGTGGGAGCGAGCCTGCTCGCGAAGGTCTGTCTAACAATGGAGATTCGTGTCTCTTTATGGAGACTCAGCAATCCCCAACGCCACCATCTTCTTGTACAACGTCGATCGACCCAGCCCCAGCCGCGCCGCTGCTTCAATCACCTTGCCCTCGCATTGCGCGAGGGCAGATTCAATCAACTGCCGATCAAACCGCTCCCGAGCCTGGCTAAACGTCTCGTGCGCAACCGGCGAAATCGCCAGCAGAGTCGAGCGCTCCACTGGCGTGAAGGTGCCAATCGCCGCACGAATCTCGTCGGCATCCAGCAGCAGATCATCACTGAGCAACGCCGCCCGCTCCAGGACGTTGCGCAGTTCACGAATGTTCCCCGGCCACGCGTGCTGGCCCAGCAACTCCAGCGCCTCGCGGTTCAGCTCATGTTGGCTGCGTAACTCTTCAAGAATCGCTTCGCTGAGCGCCGGCAGGTCGTCGAGGCGATCACGCAGCGGTGGCACGTGGATGGGCAACACGTTGAGGCGGTAATACAAATCCGCGCGAAACTCGCCGCGTTTGATGGCTGCTTCGAGATCGGTCGAAGTGGCTGCGATCACCCGCACATCGCTCTGGATTACGTCATTCGAGCCGACCGGCTCGAACTCCTTTTCCTGCAAAACCCGCAGCAGTTTGCTTTGCAGCGGCAGCGGC
Source organism: Pseudomonas sp. GW821-FHT10C09 (assembly GCF_059415465.1). Lineage (NCBI taxonomy): Bacteria > Pseudomonadati > Pseudomonadota > Gammaproteobacteria > Pseudomonadales > Pseudomonadaceae > Pseudomonas > Pseudomonas sp. GW821-FHT10C09. The sequence goes on along the minus strand of NZ_JBWKNG010000001.1, from coordinate 257,267 downwards.
ATGTCGCCGATTTCATCCAGAAACAAGGTGCCACCCTGGGCGATTTGCAGTTTGCCGGCGCGACCCTTACGGTCGGCGCCGGTAAACGCGCCAGGCGCGGTGCCAAAGAATTCTGCTTCCAGCAACGATTCGGGAATCGCCGCGCTGTTGATACTGACGAAGGCTTTGTGCGCACGCGGCGAAGCGCTGTGAATCGCCTGGGCCAGCAGTTCCTTGCCGGTGCCGGTTTCACCGAGCAGCAACACGGGCGACTCAGCACTGGCACTGCGTCGGGCGCGGCGTTTGACTTCCAGGCTGGCCGCGCTGGTGCCGATGAAGTGGGCGAAGTTGTACTTGGTCTGGCGCGCCCGCAGTAGCGAGCGGGTCGACGCCAGTTCTTCCTGCATGCTCATGTAGCGCTTGAGCATCGGCGACAGGCTGCGCAATTCGTCGAACAACGCAAAACCAATTGCGCCGATGACTACGCCGGCATCGTCATGGATCGGCAGGCGCATGACCACCAACGGCTCTTTGGGGGTGTCCTGCATGTCGAGCAAAATCGGGCGTCCGGTGCGCACCACTTCGCGCAACAGGCTGCCGGGAATCACACTTTCGCAGGCTTTGCCGATGGCCACTTCAGCCGACTCCAGGCCGAAACGCCGGGCATAGCGTTCGTTCATCCACACGATGTTGGCATCGCGGTCGACGATCACCGTGCCTTCGCTGGACTGCTCGATGATCTCGAACAGCGAGCGGATTGCCAGCAGGCGGACACGCTGGTAGTCCTTGAGGCTTTCGGTGGTATTCATGGGCAGATCCTGATTGTGTATGGCCTGTTCGGGCCTCTTCGCGAGCAAGCCCGCTCCCACAGTTGACCGAGTTATCAGGACGAACGCGGTTTAATGTGGGAGCGGGCTTGCTCGCGAAGGCCGTGATGCGGTCTATGACTACCGCGGATGCGCCGCCGCCAACAGCTCTTTGGTGTACGGATGCTGCGGTGATTCAAACACCTCATGGCTGGCACCGCTTTCCACCACTTTGCCGTCCTTGATCACGATCATGTCGTGAGCCAGGGCGCGCACCACCGCCAGGTCATGGCTGATGAACAAATACGTCAGGCCGTGTTTTTCCTGAAGCTGGCGGAGCAGGGCGACCACTTGTTTTTGTACGGTGCGATCCAGCGCCGAGGTCGGCTCGTCCAGCAGGATCAGCGCCGGTTTCAGCACCAGCGCCCGGGCGATAGCGATACGCTGACGCTGGCCACCGGAAAACTCGTGCGGGTAGCGATGACGGCTTTGCGGGTCGAGGCCGACTTCCTCCAGCGCCCGAATCACTTCGGCCTTGCACTGTTCATCGGTCAACTGACTGTGCACCTCAAGGCCTTCGCTGATGATCTGCGCCACCGACATTCGCGGGCTGAGGCTGCCATAAGGGTCCTGGAATACCACCTGCATTTTCTTGCGCCACGGCCGCAGCTGCTTTTGCGTCAGGCCATCCAGCGCTGCGCCCTGAAAGCGAATGCTGCCTTGGGAGTCGAGTAAACGCAGGATAGCCTGGCCGAGCGTCGATTTGCCCGAGCCGGACTCGCCGACGATGCCCAGCGTCTTGCCACGCTGAATATTGAGGCTGATGCCGTCCACGGCATTGAGGTAGGTCTTGCGCTGAAACAAGCCGCCACTGAGGGCAAACTGCACGCGCAGGTTATCTACCTCCAGCACATTCTCGCGCTCGTCGCGGGGCAGGGCTTCGCCCTCCGGTTCGGCGTTCAACAGCAAGCGGCTATAGGGGTGTTTGGGCTCGGTGAAGATCGTTTCACAAGTGGCTTGCTCGACGATTTCCCCGGCCTTCATCACGCACACGCGCTGGGCAATGCTGCGCACCAGATTGAGGTCATGGCTGATCAGCAGGAGCGACATGCCAAGCCGCTGTTGCAGGGATTTGAGCAGGATCAGAATCTTGCGCTGTACCGTGACGTCCAGCGCGGTGGTCGGTTCGTCGGCGATCAGCAACTCAGGCTCGCAGGCCAGGGCCATCGCGATCATCACCCGCTGACGTTGGCCACCCGAGAGTTGATGCGGATAAGCCTTGAGCCGCTCCTTGGGCTTCTGGATGCCGACCAGGTGCAACAACTCAAGGATCCGCGCTTGCGCCGCTTTGCCGGTCAGGCCTTTGTGCAGCAGCAGGGTTTCGCCGATCTGCTTTTCGATGCTGTGCAGCGGATTGAGCGAGGTCATCGGCTCCTGAAAAATCATCGCGATCCGGTTGCCACGCAACTCACGCAGCACTTTGGCCGAGGCACCGAGCAATTCCTTGCCGCGATAACGGATGCTGCCGGTCGATTCGGTACCGGTTTCGGGCAGTAATTGCAGGATCGAATGCGCCGTCACCGATTTACCGGAGCCCGACTCGCCGACCAGCGCCAGGCATTCGCCGGGGCGGATGTCCAGGCACAGGTTGCGCACCACGGTTTCACCGCTGAAGGCGACGCTGAGGTCACGGATTTCGATCAGGGGGGTACTCATATCAACCGTCCGCGTCAGGATCTCGGATCGAAAGCATCACGTAATGCCTCGCCGATAAACACCAGTAAAGAAAGGATCAGCGCCAGGGTGAAAAACGCCGTCAGCCCCAGCCATGGCGCTTGCAGGTTCTGCTTGCCCTGACCGATCAGCTCGCCCAGGGATGCGCTGCCGGCCGGCATGCCGAAACCGAGGAAGTCCAGTGCCGTCAGGGTGGTAATCGCCCCGGTCAGAATGAACGGCAGGTAACTCAGGGTCGCGTTCATCGCGTTGGGCAGAATGTGCCGCACGATCACTTTGCGATCCGACAGGCCCAGCGCCCGGGCGGCTTTGACGTATTCCAGGTTGCGCCCGCGCAGGAACTCGGCGCGCACCACGTCGACCAGCGCCAGCCAGGTAAACAGCGCCATCATCCCCAGCAACCACCAGAAATTCGGCTCGACGAACCCGGACAGAATGATCAGCAGGTACAGCACCGGCAGCCCGGACCAGACTTCCAGCAAGCGCTGGCCGATCAGGTCGACCCAGCCGCCGTAGTAGCCTTGAAGGGCCCCGGCGGCAATGCCAATCAGGGCGCTGACGAAGGTCAGCATCAGTGCAAACAGGATCGACACCCGCGCACCGAAAATCACCCGGGCCAACACATCCCGGGCCTGATCGTCGGTGCCCAGCCAGTTCACATTCGAGGGCGGGCTCGGTGCCGGTTTGTTGAGGTCATAGTTGGGCGTGTCGTCACTGAACGGGATCGGTGGGAACAGCATCCAGCCGCCGTCCTTTTTAATCAGCTTCTGCACATAGTCGCTGCGGTAATCCGCCTGGAACGGCAATTGCCCGCCGAACGCCTGCTCGGTGTGGCGTTTGAATACCGGGAAATACCATTGCCCCTGATAGCTGACCACCAGCGGCTTGTCGTTGGCGATCAATTCGCCACCCAGGGTCAGCGCAAACAGACCAATGAACAACCACAGCGACCACCAGCCCCGGCGGTTTTTCTTGAAACGTTCAAAACGGCGACGCCCCAACGGCGAGAGCTTGAACATCAGGCATTCCTCGCGGCGAAGTCGATGCGCGGGTCGACCAGTGTGTAGCAGAGGTCGCCGACGAGCTTTATCAGCAGGCCGAACAGGGTGAAGATAAACAGCGAGCCGAACACCACCGGATAGTCGCGCGAGACCGCGGCTTCGTAACTCATGCGGCCGAGGCCATCGAGGGAGAAAATCACTTCGATCAGCAAGGAACCGGCGAAAAACACGCTGATGAACGCCTGCGGAATGCCCGACACCACCAGCAACATCGCATTGCGGAACACGTGTCCGTACAGCACTCGGCGTTCGCTCATGCCTTTGGCCCGGGCGGTGATCACGTATTGGCGGGTGATTTCATTGAGGAACGAGTTTTTGGTGAGGATGGTCAGGGTGGCGAAACCGCCAATCACCAGCGACGTGACCGGCAGCACCAGGTGCCAGAAGTAGTCGGCGATTTTGCCCACGGTGGACAGCGAGTCGAAGTTGTCCGAGACCAGCCCGCGCACCGGGAACCAGTTCAACGAGGTACCGCCGGCAAACACCACGATCAGGAACATCGCGAACAGAAACGCCGGCATGGCGTAGCCGATGATGATCGCGGTGCTGCTCCAGATGTCGAAATGGCTGCCGTGGTGCACGGCTTTGCGGATACCCAGGGGGATCGACACCAGGTAGGTGATCAGGGTCGCCCACAGCCCGAGGGAAATGGTCACCGGCATTTTTTCGAGGATCAGGTCGGTGACCGTGGCGCCACGGAAGAAGCTCTTGCCGAAATCGAGCCGGGCGTAACTGGTGAGCATCAGCCACAGGCGCTCATGCGCAGGTTTATCGAAACCGTATTGTTTTTCGATGTCCTTGATCAGTTGCGGGTCCAGGCCTCGGCTGGCGCGCGAGGTGCCGTGCATGGTTTCGCCGGAACCGCCGCCAACCGTTGCACCGCCGATGCCTTGCAGGTGCGCAATCGCCTGTTCCACCGGACCGCCCGGTGCTGCCTGGACGATGACGAAGTTGACCAACAGAATGATCACCAGCGTCGGGATGATCAGCAGCAAGCGCCGCAGTATATAAGCCCACATCAGTGCGGCCCTCCGGGTCTGCCGCGGCTGATTTGCTCGGCGGTCATTTGCTGGTTGGTCAGCGGCGTGGTGCTGATTTCCCACCAACTCTCGATGGCTTCGTCATTGCTGGCCTGCTCGTTGGGCCGACCGAAGCGGTTCCACCAGACCGTCGAGGTGCCTGGCGGGTAATAGTTGGGAATCCAGTAGTAGTTCCATTGCAGCACCCGGTCGAGCGCGTGGGCGTAACGCAGCATCTCCGGCTGGGAGGTGGCGCGGACCACGCCGGTGATCAGGGTGTCGACCGCCGGATTCTTCAGCACCATGTAGTTATTGGCGCCGGGGTCGTTGGCCGAGATCGAGCCGAAGTAATTGAACAGTTCGCCACCGGGGGAGGTGGTGACCGGGTAGCCGGTGACGATCATGTCGTAGTCGCGGCTCATCAGGCGATTCACGTACTGGGACGAATCGATACGGCGGATGTTCAGGTCGATGCCGATCTGCTTCAGTGTTCGTTTATAAGGCAGCAACAGTCGGTCCATGCCGTTCTGGCTGACCAGGAAGGTAAAGCTCAGCGGCTCGCCCTCGGCGTTGACCAGTTGATCGCCATCGGGTTTCCAGCCGGCCTGTTCGAGCAGGTCCAGTGCTTGCAACTGCTTGTCGCGAATCACGCCGCTGCCATCGGTTTTCGGTGCTTCGAAGACCTGGGTGAACACCTCGTCGGGGATCTGTCCGCGCAACGGTTCAAGAATCGCCAGTTCCGCCGCATCGGGAAGGTGCTGCGCCGCCAGGTCGGTGTTGGAAAAGTAACTCTGCTGGCGGATGTACATGTCACGCATCATCTGCCGGTTGCTCCATTCGAAATCCCAGAGCATGGCCAGGGCCTGGCGCACCCGGCGATCCTGGAAAATCGGGTTCTGCAAGTTGAAGACAAACCCTTGCGCCGGTTGCGGTGCGTCTTGCGCCAGATGCGCCTTTTGCAGGCGGCCGTCGCTCAGGGCCGGGCTCTCGTAGCCGATGGAGTAGCCGGTGGCGGAGAATTCGCGGTTGTAATCATAGGCGCCGCCACGCAGCACCTGGCGCGCCACGTCGGTGTCGCCGAAGTATTCGATGCTGAAATGATCGAAGTTGTAGATGCCGCGGCTGACTGGCAGATCCTTGCCCCACCAATTGGCGTCGCGCTCGAAAGTGATGCTGCGGCCGGAATCGACTTTGCCCACCTTATAAGGACCACTGCCCAAGGGCGCCTCGTACCCGCCGCCGTTGGCGAAGTCGCGGGTCTTCCACCAATGCTCGGGAAACACCGGCAGCGTCGCGATATCGAGGGGCAGGGTGCGGTTCTCGTTGCTTTTGAAATCGAACCGCACGACCAGAGGCGATTCAACTTCCACGCCTTTGACGTCCGCGAACTGGGTGCGATAGCGCAGGCTGCCCTGGGTCATCAGCAGGTCGTAGGTGTAGCGCACGTCTTCGGCGGTGATCGGCGTGCCGTCGGCAAAGCGTGCCTTGGGGTTTAGATAGAAGCGCAGGAACAGGCCGTCGTCCGGGCGCTCCATCTTTTGTGCGACGAGGCCGTACACGGTGTAAGGCTCATCCAGCGAGCGCTGGGCCAGTGGCGCGTACAGCAAACCGTCGATTTGCGTGACGCCAATGCCCTTGTCGATGTACGGCAGGATATGGTCGAAGTGGCCAATTTCAATCGCCGAGCGACGCATCGTGCCGCCCTTGGGGGCTTGCGGATTGGTGTAGGCAAAATGACTGAAACCGGCGGGATACTTCGCGGCTTCTCCGTACACGGTCAACGCATGTTGCGGTGCGGCATTCACACCAGCGGCGCCGAATAGCAGCGCCACGGCAGTGAACAATAAAGTGGGGAAAGCCAGTCGCATTGTCAGCCTTAGAGCCGGAGGATCGAAAAGCACAATTTGTACGCTAGCGGCGCTTCCCTCGCCAGTCTAAAAACGTATCCGAAACACAACGGCCCACCAAAAGGCGGGCCGTTATGGGTAAAGCCTGGCGGATCGATCAGTCCTGACGACTGGTCACTTCCAGCAAGTGATAACCGAACTGGGTTTTCACTGGGCCTTGTACGACGTTGATTGGAGCGCTGAACACCACGGTGTCGAACTCCTTGACCATCTGGCCTGGACCGAACGAACCCAGGTCGCCGCCTTGACGGCTGGATGGGCAGGTGGAGTTGGCTTTGGCGATTTCGGCGAAATCAGCGCCGCCTTCGATCTGGGCCTTGAGTTCGTTGCACTTGGCTTCCGAGGCAACCAGGATGTGAAGGGCAGTGGCTTTAGCCATGGAAAATTCTCCTTTCAATATTCAGTAAAGTGCGGAGCCTACCGGATTCAGTGACCTATTTCTCGTCAAAGTTCCGGACAGATTATAGGCCCGCGTTTCTCAGGCGCTCGGCATGCTGCACATACAACGTCACGGGATCGATGGCTTTGCGAGTCAGGCCGCCTGTATGACCGAGGCTGCTCAGGTGATCCAGCGGGTAGTCGGAGCGGATGACTTTCCCCAGGTGGGAGCTGTAGCGGCCGACTAAACCGTCATTCTGCTCCGCTTCCGTGGTGAAGTAGAGGGAGAAGGCCCGGAGGAATCCGTGCAGTGGATCGAGCGCTTTCAGGCCCTCGTCGAGAAGCGTTCCCTGTAACGTGCCGCTCCACGAGTAATAACGCACGCCGTTCACCACATCACGGCCCTTGCCGCCCCAGGTCTTCGGCAACCCTTGCGGATACTTGTCGTTGAAAGCGCCGACGCCTTCGGTGGTCAGCGCATTGAGTGCGGCGACTGCGTTTTGCGGCAAATGCAGGTTGCCGCTGAGCAGCGACACAAAATCAGCGAACAGTGTCGCCACCGTCGCCGCGACATGTTCCGGAAGACGGCCGGGCGTCAGCGCCTTGCGCAGGAAGTCGGCCAGTTCCGAGCCGTGGTTCGGGCCACTGACCGAAGTCACCGAAGCCACCACATGGGGCGCTATCGCCGCCGCATAGCGTGCCGCCAATGCTCCCTGGCTGTGGCCGATCAGGTTGACCTTGCCGGCGCCGGTACCTTCCAGCACCCGTTCGATCTGTGCCAGCAGCTGGTCGCCACGTACTTCGTTGCTATGGGTAGCCGACAGGTGCGGGATGAACACCCTGGCTCCCGCACTTCGCAGGGACTGCTTGACGTCATGGAAGAATTCGGTTTTGCCGATGCGATCAAAGCCGAAGAGCCCGTGGATCAACAGGATAGGGTACTGAGTAGTTGCATTCCGTAGCATGTTCATTCCTTTTTCGCGGTCGTTCAGAGGTGTGCAGATGGGCTCACTCTAAAGCACCCCAGCGCGTCGGCGATGTATGAAGAGTCCGCTGTAAGCTGATGAAAAAGGTATAGAAAATGTAGGAAAGTTCGAATGTGGTTGAGGTCTTGTTCTGAATGTTTCGACATCTTTTGATCTGTAACAGCGCGTTTTCCTGCGATGGCCTACTCAGGAAACGGTTTTGCCTGTCAGTGATGTCTTGTGCTGGTGATCTTGTGGCGAGGGAGCTTGCTCCCTCGCCGCAGGTCAGTGTCAGGCTAGCTGACTGGCATTTGTCCGCGCTGCGCTCGAAGCCGGTCGGCGGCCTGGCGCAACAACGCCTCTGTCCCGTTCCAGCCAAGACAGCCGTCGGTCACCGAGACGCCGTAGCGCAGCGATGCACTCAAGGGTTGGCAACCTTCGAACAGATGACTCTCGATCATCATGCCGATCAGCGAACGGTCGCCTTGCAGGCGTTGTTCAAGTACGTCATTGAACACCGCCGGTTGCCGCGCCGGGTCTTTGCCGCTGTTGGCGTGGCTGCAGTCGACCATGATCCGCGCCGGGATCTTCAGTCGGGTCAAATCACGGTTCACCTGGCCGACGCTGTCGCGGTCGTAGTTCGGCCCCTGATGTCCGCCGCGCAACACCAAGTGCGTGTCGGGATTGCCAGGCGTCTGAATGATTGCCGGATGTCCCTGGCTGTCGACGCCGAAATGTCGGTGCGGATGGGCGGCCGAGCGCATGGCGTCGCTGGCCACGGTCACGCCGCCATCGGTGCCGTTCTTGAAGCCGACCGGCATGTTCAGGCCGCTGGCCATTTCCCGGTGGATCTGTGATTCGGTGGTACGAGCACCAATTGCCACCCAGCTCAGCAGGTCGTCAAAGTAGCCGGCGGCCATGGGTTGCAGCAGTTCGGTGGCAATCGGCAAACCGAGGCGGACCATTTCGCGCATCAGTTCACGCGACAGCGTCAAACCGCCAGCCATGTCATCACTGCCATCCAGGTGCGGGTCGTAGGCCAGGCCTTTCCAGCCGACCGTGGTGCGTGGTTTTTCGACGTAGGCGCGCATCACCAGCAACATTTCATCGCTGACGTCGGTGGCGAGTCGGGCAAGGTTGGCGGCGTATTCGAGGGCGGACTGCGGGTCGTGAATCGAGCAAGGGCCGACGATCACCAGCAAACGGGAGTCTTCACCGTTGAGGATCGCGCGGACCGCGTCGCGGTGAGCGGCGACTTGGCGGCTCAGGGCGTTGCTGAGGGGCAGTTGCTGCTTGAGTTGCAATGAGCTGGGCAGACGCAGGGTCAGCGCTTCATTGGCAGGGTTCAAGGTGGACAGCGGCAGAGCAGAGACGGACGAGTTCATGGCATGGCTTCCTGGGCTGGCGGCGGGTTCGTTCCCGCGCGCCCGGCCCTACTGGGGTGTTCGACAATTGGCCGGATTGGCTGCGTGTGTGTGCTTGCCACCTGTGGGTGACCGATCGGAGGCGGCAGGCTGTCCCGAGCGGAGGCTGGTAAATCGCCAGGCGGTAAAACTGTCGTAACGGTAATAAGTGGCGTAGTTCATGTCGTGAATCCTCAAAGTGTCTGGTGTGTCGCAAAAGTGTTCGGGGCTGAAAAAACAAAACCCCCGGTCGGGAGGCCGACCGGGGGTTTGGAAAACTCTGGCGGCGACCCGTTTAAAGTGGGCGCCGTGTGGGTATCAGGCGCGCCAGTGGCTAAACCAATACCCAAAATAAAAGCTGACCGAAGCACAGACGTCATTCACTCGCGCAGCCGCCACCGAACGCTGAGCGCTGGCAGTTGGAAGCTGTGAGAGGGTGTTGAACATGGTCTGTCTCCGATGGATGCGCCGAGCTTACTAGAGGCCGGTGCGCGGTTTCAATCAGAAAATGCTATCGATTGCAGACGGCGTTTTCTATCGCTTGAGTGCATCCTGCTTTATGACACACTTTGTGTTTTGCCCATCCTCGAACGTCACAAGGACGAAACATGACGCCATTGACCATTGCCGCCGCTCAATCGATCTCGGTCGCCGGTGATCTCGCCGCCAACATTGCCCTGCATCAGCGCTTCATGCAGGTTGCCGCGGAGCATGGCGTTCAGTTGCTGGTTTTTCCGGAATTGTCGTTGACCGGGTATGAGCGGGGCCTGGCAGCCGAATTGGCCATCGCGCCGGATGCCGAGGTGTTGCAACCGTTGCGGGATTTCGCTCGGGAAGTCGGTGTCACCAGTGTGGTCGGCATGCCGATTCGGCTGTCGGACGATTCGCCGGTATTGATTGGTGCGTTGGTGTTAGGCGCCGATGGTTCACTCGAGGTCTACAGCAAACAGCATCTGCACCCCGGCGAGGAAGTGGCGTTTGCGCCAGGCACCGGTGGCTCGATGTTGACCATCGGTGGCGATAGCGTCGCGCTGGCGGTGTGTGCCGATTTTTCTCACGCCAGTCACGCTGCCGCTGCCGCAGAGCAGGGCGCCGACCTGTATGCCGCCGGTGTGCTGATCACGGAAAACGGCTACGTCCCGGACACCGCGCTTCTGCAAGGTTACGCCAGCACGCATTCAATGACGGTGCTGATGGCCAACCACGGCGGTGCGACCGGAGGCTGGGAGTCTGCAGGACGCAGTGCCATCTGGGCGTCGGACGGTTCGCTGATTTCTGCGGCGCCGGGTACTGGGAATGTAATAGTGGTGGCGCGTCGCGAGGCGGGTAGCTGGAGCGGCACTGTTATTGACGTTACGGAGGCTTGAATGCGTTTCGACTGGCGTCTGGCGTCATCCTCCGATCTCGACTTCGCGCGGAAACTGACCTGCGACAACATGCTGCGCTATTACATCCAGCACGATCTGCTTTGGCTGGATCAGGCGTTTGATGTCGCCTGGGCGGGGCGCGAGAGCCGCATGATTGTGCTCGAAGACGCGGTGCTGGGTTTTGTCAGTCTGAGTCGCGATGCGAACGCCTTGTACATCCGCGAACTGCATGTGCTCGAAGCGTATCAGGGGCAGGGCGCAGGTGGTTGGGTGATCGATCAAGTCTTCGCGCTGGCGTGCAAGGAGCGACGCCCGGCGTTACGGCTTACCGTTTTTGAAAATAATCCGGCAAAAAAGCTTTACGAACGAAAAGGGCTGAAGGTGGTCGGTCAGGACGAGTGTTTCCTGAGAATGCAGCGTGATATCGGCAGGCTTCATCGCTGAAACGCGCTGGCGACAAGCCTTTCAAGATGTATTGATACTTTTTATATGACGCTTGCCGCTAGGTCTGCCAGTTGCTTTTTGCTAAGGTGTCCGGCAACCCAATAAGACCAATTCGCGAGGTGTCTGCTTGATTAGGGTGCTAGTAGTCGATGACCATGATCTCGTTCGTACAGGCATTACACGAATGCTGGCTGACATCGATGGCCTGCAAGTAGTCGGCCAGGCTGAATCAGGGGAAGAATCCCTGCTGAAAGCGCGTGAGTTGAAACCCGATGTGGTGTTGATGGACGTCAAGATGCCCGGTATCGGCGGTCTTGAAGCCACGCGCAAACTGTTGCGCAGTCATCCGGATATCAAAGTTGTCGCGGTCACCGTCTGTGAGGAAGATCCGTTTCCGACGCGGTTGCTGCAGGCGGGCGCCGCCGGATACCTGACCAAGGGCGCAGGGCTCCCGGAAATGGTCCAGGCGATTCGCCTGGTGTTTGCCGGTCAACGCTATATCAGCCCGCAGATTGCCCAGCAACTGGCGATCAAGTCCTTTCAGCCAACCAACGATTCGCCTTTCGATGCATTGTCCGAGCGCGAGATCCAGATCGCGTTGATGATTGTCGGCTGCCAGAAGGTCCAGATCATTTCCGACAAGCTTTGCCTGTCGCCCAAAACGGTCAACACTTACCGTTACCGCATTTTCGAGAAGCTTTCGATCAGCAGTGATGTCGAGCTGACGCTGTTGGCGGTGCGTCACGGCATGGTCGATGCCAGCCTCTGACAATGACTGAAGTCTTCGATCCAAGCGCCTTTCTATCGACGGTCAGTGGGCGCCCCGGTGTGTATCGCATGTTCGACAGCGATGCGCGCCTGTTGTACGTCGGCAAAGCCAAGAACCTGAAGAATCGCCTGTCGAGCTACTTCCGCAAATCCGGTCTGGCACCCAAGACCGCAGCGCTGGTGGCGCGTATCGCTCAGGTCGAAACCACCATCACCGCCAACGAAACCGAAGCCCTGTTGCTTGAGCAGACGCTGATCAAGGAATGGCGCCCGCCGTACAACATCCTGCTGCGTGATGACAAATCGTACCCTTACGTCTTTCTCTCGGACGGCCAGTTCCCGCGCTTGAGCATTCATCGCGGTGCGAAGAAGGCCAAGGGCAAATACTTTGGGCCGTACCCGAGCGCCGGGGCGATTCGCGAAAGCCTGAGTCTTCTGCAAAAGACCTTTTTTGTCCGCCAGTGTGAAGACAGCTATTACAAGAACCGCACCCGACCTTGCCTTCAATATCAGATCAAGCGTTGCAAGGCGCCGTGTGTGGGGCTGGTCGAGCCCGAGGTGTATGCCGAAGACGTGCGCCACTCGGTGATGTTCCTTGAGGGCCGCAGCAATGCGCTGACGGATGAGTTGTCCGCGGGCATGGAAGAGGCAGCGATCAACCTCGAGTTCGAGCGCGCCGCCGAATTGCGCGACCAGATTTCATTGTTGCGTCGAGTCCAGGACCAGCAAAGCATGGAGGGCGGCACCGGCGATATCGACGTGATCGCCGCCTTCGTCAATCCGGGTGGTGCGTGCGTCCACTTGATCAGCGTGCGCGGCGGTCGGGTATTGGGCAGCAAGAACTTCTTCCCGCAAACCGGTATCGACGAAGACGTTTCCGAAGTCATGGCCGCCTTCCTCGGGCAATACTTCATCACCAGCCCCGAGCGCGACTTGCCGAGTGAGCTGATCGTCAACGTGGTTCATGAAGACTTCCCGACGCTGATAGAAGCCATCGATGCGCTGCGCGGGCGTGAACTGACCATCAGTCATCGGGTGCGTGGCACGCGAGCGCGCTGGCAGCAACTGGCGGTCACGAACGCCGAGCAGGCCTTGAGCGCGCGCCTGGCGAACCGTCAGCACGTCGCGGCACGTTTCGAAGCGCTGGCGGAAGTCTTGAACCTGGACGAGCCACCGCAGCGCCTGGAGTGCTACGACATCAGCCATTCCAGCGGCGAAGCCACCGTGGCGTCTTGCGTGGTGTTTGGCCCGGAAGGCCCGATCAAATCCGATTATCGCCGCTACAACATCGAAGGCGTAACGGCGGGGGATGACTACGCCGCGATGCATCAGGCCTTGACCCGTCGCTTCAGCAAGCTGAAGGACGGAGAGGGCAAGCTGCCGGATATTCTGTTGGTGGACGGCGGCAAAGGTCAGTTGTCCATGGCGCGTGATGTGCTGAATGAGCTGGCGGTGCCGGACCTGATTCTGTTGGGCGTGGCCAAGGGGGCGACGCGCAAGGCCGGTTTTGAAACCTTGTACCTCAACGACGCGGCCCACGAATTCACCTTGCGCGGTGATTCCCCCGCGCTGCATTTGATTCAGCAAATACGCGACGAAGCTCACCGTTTCGCCATTACCGGGCACCGCGCTCGCCGTGGCAAAACACGTCGCACGTCCACGCTGGAAGGCGTCGCCGGCGTCGGGCCGACACGACGTCGCGATTTATTGAAACATTTTGGTGGATTGCAGGAGCTGTCTCGTGCCAGCATCGAAGAGATCGCCAAAGCACCCGGGATCAGTAAAAAGCTCGCAGAGTTGATTTATGCAAATCTGCACAGCGAGTAGAATGCCAACTCACCTCGTAGCCAGTTGTGCCGATGAATATCCCTAATCTGATTACCGTTCTACGCGTCCTGCTCATCCCGATCTTCATTTTGCTGTTCTACCTGCCTTACCAATGGAGCTACGTGGCCTCCGCCTCGGTCTTCGCCTTTGCTGCCGCCACAGACTGGCTGGATGGTTATCTGGCTCGACGCCTGGAGCAAAGCACTCCGTTCGGGGCGTTCCTTGATCCTGTGGCTGACAAGCTGATGGTCGCCGTCGCACTGGTCTTGCTGGTGCAGGAACATGGCAACCTGTGGCTCACGCTGCCGGCCGCCGTCATCATCGGTCGCGAAATTGTCGTTTCGGCATTACGCGAATGGATGGCCGAACTCGGCGCCCGTGCTCACGTCGCCGTATCGAACCTGGGCAAATGGAAAACCGCCGCGCAAATGCTAGCGCTGGTGATCCTGCTGGCCAATCCGTCAGACTTTACCTTCTGGGTCTTGATCGGTTATGCCTTGTTGCTGGTGTCTGCGGGCCTGACATTGTGGTCCATGGTCCAGTACTTGCGGGCTGCCTGGCCACATCTGAAGACCGACGTTGAAAAGAAATAAAACTTTTTTGAATCAAGGGGTTGACGGGGCTTCTGGATTCTATAGAATGCGCCACACCAAGACGCGGGAATAGCTCAGTTGGTAGAGCACGACCTTGCCAAGGTCGGGGTCGCGAGTTCGAGTCTCGTTTCCCGCTCCAAGTTTGAACACATTTGTTGTTGTGCTACTGACAGCAAATGTTTGAGGCCGAGTAGCAAAATGGTTATGCAGTGGATTGCAAATCCACCTACGCCGGTTCGATTCCGACCTCGGCCTCCACTATAAACAAGCTCCGTAGATCTATGATTTACGGAGCTTTTTTATTTCCGCAGCCCTGCAAGATTTTGTCTTGAAAAGGTCAACTGCGAACTTGCTTCACCGGGGCGGGGTGTATATATTTCCCCCTCTGTTGCACAAGCGTCAGAACTGCCAGGTCTTCATTTGTCAGTCTCAGACTGCTTCACCGCGCTACCGCCCGAATGGCGAAACTGGTAGACGCATGGGACTTAAAATCCCCCGCTCGTAAGGGCGTGCCGGTTCGATTCCGGCTTCGGGCACCATGAATATCAAGGGCTTACGTGATATACCTCACGTAAGCCCTTATTTCTTTGCTCCGCAAAAACTAACCTCTGCTCCGCAATCCTCTACCACCCGTCATTTTGTGGGTGTGACCTTCATCCCTTTGCGCATTCGAATGTACTGTTCCGTCATCCCAACGGTGGTGTGCCCCAGTTGATCGCGTGCTGCTCGAATATTGCCTGTCGACTCCTCCTTATCTGTCGCCGCCTTCGCCCTCAAATCACGCATCTGAAAGTCAGCTTTCGGAATGCCCGCCGCTTCTCGCGCATCATCAAATCGCTTCCTGAGCATGCTGGTCGTCAAAGGCTGACCGTTTTCCAGGACGACAAGGCGAGTAGATCGAATCTTGTAGCCGGCTTTGCGCGCCATAATCCGGGAAATTACAACTTTCAGTTCGCCGACTACCTCAATGCGTCGTTTTACGCCTGTTTTCCCTTGTTGCACCGAAAGCTGTCCATCGCGAATGTCTCGCTCGTCCATCTTTAACGTAGCGGCAACCCGTTGTGCCGTGAGATAGAACAGATCCAAGGCATCTTTCAGCGGTTGCTCTGCGTGCTGATAGACCTTTAATAGAAGGTCATCCTCGACGTAAATGTCTCGCCCGGTCTCTTTGTTCCCTTTTATCCCTGAACAAGGGTTTGCCAGTGAGGTGTAACCGCTCTGGCGAGCGAAGTTCCAAATCGAGCTGAGGAGTGCCTCTCACGATTTGCGCGGACAGGGGCGGTCTTTTGAGCGGTACCGCAGGTAGCGATCAGTGAGTCATGCCGCAAATGTTCGGACACCGCAATGAAGCGCTCCTCATACCAGTGCGCATTGAACTGGTCGGCATACTCCGCTCGAAGCGTTTCAAGCAACATTCCCGCCTGTTCACGGGGCGGGGTGGTGAAGATATTCACGTCGTTTTCCATGCTTACCTCAAATTTTTGGCGCACCTCACCCATACCTATTGCGGCATAGGTGTGAGGCTTGTTGAACTGGGGGTGACATGGTGTTTATCAGGCGGCTGCCTGGATCTCACTCCACGCCAAGTGCACCAGCTTTGTTGCTGTGTTGGTGGGCACTTCAAGGGCCACGATCAGATGGCGTACGCGGCTTTCAAAGAGCTGATCGGAGTCCGACAGGTATTGCGCCTGGTGACGTAGCAGATACGCATGAGCGGCTTCCTGCATGCTGGTGCGGTAATCCTGAAAAGAATCTTGCGTGAGGGTCATTGTGCGGTCTCCAATCCTTGGCTTGGCAGCAGTTCCAGCTGGTCGCTGCCGTGTTTCATGGCTTCACGACGCAACGCCGTGTCAGCCAGTGCGAGCTTGACGGTAGGGTTGGCGATACCGCTGGGGCTCATCTCATGAGTCATCTCGAATTCAGCGCGTACCGACCAGCCGCAGGCTTCTTTGGTGCATTGCAAAAATATGGGTTCCTTCGCTGGTGCGTATCCGCATTCGAGAGTGGCAGTGAGGGCAAACCAGTTTATAAGTGCTCAATGGGTGCTTCCTTGCGCTGTGTACCTCATCAACTGACTGAGCCTTCCTTGATACCCAGTAGCACCACGGCGCGATGCGCCTGACCGCGGCGCCCCTTTTTTCGGCCGTTGAGTAAATCGCTGACCAAGTCGCTGTTTAGTTCGTGCTGGCGGGAAAACTCGGCAAGGCTAATCCCTTTTCGATCGAGTGCTGCTCGGGCTTGCTCGGGGGTAAGAGGGGCGGGCATAGCGTCCATTCGTGGGCATCCGTGGTTATTTGCCGCCGTTATGACCAAGCAGTTGTGCTTGCAAAGGGTGAATGCTTGAGAAATTGTGCATCTGAAGAAGACTTTGACGTTGGCGTAGGCGATCGCTTGCGCGAGGAAAGGACATTGCTGGGCTTCAATCAGGATGCCTTTGCGCAGCTCGGTGGTATCACTCGCAACACCCAAGGCAGCTATGTAAAAGGCGAGCGAAACCCCGATTCTGCTTACCTCATCGCCGTGGAAAACGCAGGCGTCGATGTGCTGTACGTCTTGACAGACGAACGTTTGAAGCGGGCTGCTGAAGGATTGGACGAGGCAGAAAAACAGATGATCGATCAGTTCAGAACGCTGTCCGGATATGACCAAAAAGCAGTGCATCGTATCGTGAATGCCATGTCCGAAGTCACCATTCTTTCGAACACCAGGAAATAACTCGTCGATATTTACAACATTCGTTACGACGGATTTCAGTTTTATTTTTCGCACGCCTAAGTAACGTTGCATCTGCAATACACTTAATGGAGTAGTGAAAATGTAGGATCAGGATAATAAAGAGAACATTCGCGGGGATAGAATCGATAGCGAAAATTCTGAGCTGACCCAAGATGAGTGGAATCTTCTTACATGGTATAGAGATGTGTCTGAGGTAGATCAGGATTATATCTGTCATGTTGCGCGGGTGCTGGCGAGCGCGCTCGGATAGCTGGAGTTATAAGGGAAAGCTATTTTAATGAATGGCGCTGATAGCGCCAAAGGAGCCCGGCCAAGCGCCGGGTTTTTGTTTGAGTTTTGTCTGGGCGCGCCGCATCGGTGTGATCGGCACACGTCGTAACAATTGTTTGCGAAACGCTAGCCAATGCTGTCTATTGCGCAAACAACATTAGCAGACGCGGACGAGGGATCTTGACTTCATACGGTCGGCGTTAGGCGGTACCCTGGGTAGTAAATGGCAAAACGCGTATCAATCCGGGTAGTTCCACACTATAGGCCCGCAATCTGAAACGGCTATAGGCGTGCCGTGTGTCTTTTTTGGAACGTTAACATCAAATTCTCTAGTTGCGTTGCGCTTAACCTCGATTTCAACAACGCTGTTCATTTTTGAAGGGGTTCCAGCGTTTCCATCGTAGCCCATGCATATTGCTATTGACGCTCCCTTGTTTACGTCCCGAAAAATCATATCCTGATCACTATTGCTATCAGTAGGCTTGATACGCAGTTGATCAATCTGCTGACCTTGGTTTTCGACAAGTAGAAAATAGCTGGAGTTGATTTTTTGCTCTTGTATTTCGGCATTTTGCGTTGCGTCCGAAAGCAGGGCCCGAAGTTCAGTCAGGCACGGCGTATTTGCCAATTGAACCTCTCGACCACCCGACAATTTGAAAATATTTGAACCATTTACAAAAATACATTTTTGCAATGTCGCAGGGTCCCCTACGGACAGCCAGCCTACTTTAACGTTATCCGGCCTAAAGACAAAGTCGATGATATTTTGATAGTTGGAAATCAAGGCGGCTACAAATCCAAGGGCCGCTCCACCACCAACTATCATCTCTTTTAACCCAATTTTTTCCGACTTCGGAGGTGTCGCTAATTTTTTGGGCATTTTATACTCCTGTTAGCAAATTCACGCTTTATCAGCGCGTTGATGTCGACAGTAAGGTCAACAAGTTTGGTGTTCAGCTCAGTATCCGGTTTTTGATT
This sequence comes from Pseudomonas sp. GW821-FHT10C09, assembly GCF_059415465.1. NCBI lineage: Bacteria > Pseudomonadati > Pseudomonadota > Gammaproteobacteria > Pseudomonadales > Pseudomonadaceae > Pseudomonas > Pseudomonas sp. GW821-FHT10C09. The sequence continues at coordinate 239,032 of NZ_JBWKNG010000001.1, read as the reverse complement.
TTGTTTCATGGCGATTGCGACGCGCTGAACTACACTTGCATCGCGCTGTTCTTGCGAAACACTAGCATTCAACTCTGCAGCATCAAGACCAAAGTTGAAAATTCCCCAACCGTAGGCATATGCCAGATTCAAGTGCTCAACTGTCTGTGATCTGAAGGTTACATTTGACATTGAAAGGAATGCCTTGACCTTTTCTACTTCTATAGGATTCGACATCAGTGTACACATCGCCTTTTTCGCGTACGGTGTATAGTCTGTAGTTGCAATATATTTTTTTGACACTCCAGCAAGATCTAGCTCCTTGTTGTGTTTGCCCCCGGCAGATTGCACGACCACGCTAGACTCCCCCACAGCATTGCTATAGAACTTCAATATGTCCGCATTCAAGGATTGCATATAAGGGACCGCAGCAAGCATCGCCCTCATGGATCTCTCTCCAAAGGCAGTGACAAGCCCCTCGACCACAAATGGATAGTCATCAGATCGCTGCGGGTTGTAGTAGGCATGTGCCAACTCATGTAAAAGAACGGCACCGACTCCATCAAACATACTTTTCACTGATCCTGGACCGGCAGTTGCTTCCGCAGCGACACGAGAATACACGCGATCTTCATGTTCGCAGTATTGTCCTGCCTCGGTCACGCTAGCGCCTCCACACCAAGCCAGGGGAGCATTCTTCAACCAATAAATTTCTAGCGGTGCACTTTGGCGTTGGCCCTGCCGATCAACCGGACGAAAGGCGGGCATCAGTTCGTTATTAGCACGTGCCTTTTGTGCATCCGACCGCAGTGAAAGGATATAGCTCTCAATTAAGTACAGCTGGCCTAGGTGCTTCGCGTGTAGCCCCTGCGACGCAAGATTGCTCGCTATGTTTTGTAAGCTATTGTCGTTGCTTGGAAACTTTTGCTTGATACTACTTTGTATGCTCTCGCCACCCGATATTCCTAATATGATTTCTGCCATTTCACCGATCGAGACAGCAACAGTTTCTGAGGTAAAGAGACGTACCGATTCGCCCTCGACGTCAAAGTCATGTTCCCTTATTAATCCCTGCTCAGTAACCTGCGCAGACCATTTTATATCCTTGGAAGCATCCATTAGCTTTTTTACAAAATCGTTCTTGAAGTAGTCATTAAGCACTTTTAGATGACCCGGTTTAGTTTGCTGCGCACCCCAGACGAGTGGCAAAATTTGGAAAATTTGATACGCTGAGCGCACACTCGATGGCATTGGTGCATCTAGTGTCATTTTTCGATATTCGATTAATTGTTCTATATCTGGGGGCGGGTTCTTTAGCTGCTCCAATATCGTTATTGATGTCACGCCATGTGTTTCTAGAGCCTTAATCAACAGTTCTAGTTCTTTTGCTTGCCAAGGGTAGGCGCAAAAGTAGGTAACCTCTGGTGGGATGGCCTGTCCGGTGGATATTGCCTGGCCGAAGTATTGGTCAAGGCACGCTGGTGTGGACCAGATATTTACACTTGGTATAACCTCTGGTCTTAATTTCTCAACGGGGAGATCCGGGGTTGGAGGCATGGGCATGTCATTGTTATTGCCAGGCCAAACAAACTGCCGTACAAAAAGAAAGCCGCCACCGAGTATGCAAATCAACAAAAAAAGCCGCAGCGCCTCTGTTCCATGGTCTTTCCCACTTGCTTGGCCAGTTGAGGTCTTATTAGGTGAAGCTTGGTCGTATGAGCTACTGTCAGGTGAGGCCTGATCTGGGGAGGCCTGAGCGGGAGAAGTCTTATCGGGTGACGACTGAGGAGGCGATGGACTGGCCATCATCAATCCAATTGCATAACCCAACGCGCCTCCAACAGTGCCACCCACGGAGCCGAAGAAAAGCTGCCCAATGATGCCCAGTCCAAGAACCCAAGCGAGCTGTATCATGACCTCTGCTCCTCTAAAAAAGTGATGGGAACAGCATTTTTTTCGTCATTTACCGAAAATAAAAAGCGCATGTTTCCACGGCAAAATATCGATTTTTAAGGTCGTTGAGGATCTTTGATCGTGTGCGCAATAGTTAAAACGAAATTTAGAATGAGTAAAGAAGCTGTGGAGGGTTTTGTCGAGGTTTTTTTATTGTTGGGGATGGAGTTTTTTAGGTGTTTCATCCACATAACAACTCTCCTGAAAATTAAAAAAATGGTATTGCATGCTAATTTTTTTGAATTAAGCATATAGCTTTCTCGTTATGATAGATGCTTGACGCACTACTGTTTTGGCGGGTCAATGCCTGAAAAAATCTCTACCTTAGAAAAGAGATGGCCCAAGCATAATGCAGGACTGAGCCCGCATCAGAGGATTGGGCGCGTTTGGGTTAATTGCCTTTGATTTCTTCGGGCTTCCACGCCTGGTCGCTGAGTTTGCGGTGACGCGGGAAGGTAAAGGGCTGCTCTTTTTCCCGCAACCTCCGAAGGCAATTAACGGCCTCGCATAAAGCGTTTTAAGTCACCCCGCGGCTATTTTAAGAGATGTCTTACAGCCCCGCTTCCATCCTTCCTATAAGGTCGCCTTCGACCAAACCCGACATCCTGAGGGAACAGCTATGTCCATCCTGGAAACAAAAGTCGTCGATATTTGCGCAGTCCCAAAAGCGGAGCCCGATAAGGTCATACTTGTGATTGCGGATCACCTCGGCTGGGAGAAAGCCGAAGAGGGCGAGCATCTATTGTTGCTGCAAGAAAAGATCAATACCTACCTCGCCTTTTACGAAAGCAAGGAGGTTTTCGAATCGCTGCCATCGGCACAAGGGAAGGCGCCTGTTATTCGCATCATCGGCAAATACCCGCTTTCGAATGAAGCTGAGACGTTCATTGATCGCGCTACGCCGGTTTTACGTGACGCTGGCATCGAGTTGGAATTTGTGCACAAGGTTTCTTCAGAGTCATGAGTATCGAACTGAAGAGCATTGTGAAGGCCTGTTTGCTGATCCTTGCGTTATGGCTCGCGCAATTCCTTGAGCATGACACGCAGACCATTCTGATTTTCACGACAGTTTTGTCATGCGGTGCGATTTTTGCCATTTGCAACCGTGGAAAGCTCAGTGTTTTTGTACGAAATTGGCCCAGCTCCCTCGTTTACACCGCTGTCATTCTCTACGTTTGCAAAATCATCGCTGAGAAGTCGATCAATGCCAGAACGGGTATTGAAGTGGAGAACATCAGGTACGCATCCACCATCGGTGGATTCATTTACTCCATTCCCTTATCAATGATACTGATCAGCCTTTACATGTTTTTTCTGCTGGGAGCTAAAAAGCTCACTGGTCTTGAAGCGAAGCCCAACACCCGAGAAAAAGAGCGGGTCCCTGCGTTGGAAATATTCTTCGTTGGCTCGCTCCTTGGCCTAGGAATGCTCGCCTTGTCGCCGGCAGATGTTTTGCTTCGATATGCAGTGCTCGCCGACGCGACCAAGGTGACCACCTGTGGTCCGGTCGCAGATGAGGTCGTTTACATCCGTAAAAATCCAGACACCTGCGCCAGGATCCACGTGAATCTGTTTAAGGGAATCTACGACTTCACCGATGTTCCCGGTAAGGCTGGCTGAGACACGAATGTGCCGTCTCATAAAAATTGACCGCTTCAGTATCGACTGAGGCGGTTTTTTTTCTGAAAAGTCCAGCAGTCTCTAAATCCCGGGGGCTATGGGAGCTTCGAGATTTATTTGAAGAGGTCGTCACTGATTACCTGGAGACGTGCGCCGTAAAACCCCCAATCTTCCAGCAGGCTTTCGGAGTGAAGCGGATGTGAGCGGTTGTCGCATCCATGGTGCACCAATATAAAAAATTATTTTTTACTGCGAATTGATATAGCTATCCTGTTATTTCTAACAGTAGACAACGGTGTGTTAGAGCCCACAATAAGTGAGGTTAAAACATTTTTATAGAGGACTAATAACATGGCCGCCGGTGCGAATCAGCTAACAGAAGAACAGATAGCAGAATTTAAAAAAGTCTTCAGTTATATTGATAAAGATGGTGGTGGCACTATTACTACTAAAGAGCTTGGCAGCGTGCTGGGGTCTTTAGGTCAGAATCCTACCGAAGCAGAACTCCAGGATATGATAGGCGAGTTGGATGTTGATGGTAATGGAAGCCTTGATTTTTCTGAGTTTCTCTCGATGATGGCCGCTAAGATGGAAGGCACTGATTCTGAAGAAGAGATAAGAGAAGTTTTTAGAGTGTTTGACAAGGACGGCAATGGCTTCATTAGCGCGGCAGAACTTCGTCATGTGATGACAAACTTAGGGGGAAGACTTTCCGACGAAGAGATCGAGGAAATGATCAGGGAGGTGGATATCGATAGAAATGGTCAATTGAATTACGAGGAGTTTGTCAGCGAGATGATGTCTGAGGAGTCGTCGTCGCTGGTATGGCGTTACATAAAATCAAAATTAATAATTATCCAAAGCGTACTTGCAATAAAACTTGGCGGTTGATTGTATTGCTCTGTTGATAAAGTTGAGTGTCAGAGAAGGTTCGGAAATAACACGAGTTATCCTCGATCTGCTGATCGTTAGATTCTCAAAATACGGGAAACCTTCGTAAAACATTTCGATACCGAGGGAGATGCATCGAATCACTGCTTAATTTTTCTTAACCTTATTGCGCGTTGCGGCCTAGCGCTTCAACGCGCCGGTGCCCTGTTATCACTCTGCCTGAATCAACTTTCTCCCAACCCACTCCGCAACCTGCGTAACAACGGCGTTTCCGGCACCAAAAGCCTCCGCAAGGTTGGCCGCATCCAGTCCGAGGCAAACCCCATCATCCTCAGACGCTCGCTGCCGCTCAGCCATCTGATCCCATCCGTTCGCGTGAGCGACGAAAGTGGTACAGCCCATAGCGATTTGGGAAGCGGCTTTGTCTGCCAGTAGAGTATTGGCAGCCCAGGCATCCGCGGGCCGTGGCCACTGGATCGATCGAGACGCTGGAGGTATTGCGTCCACTGGCGCGGCGTCAGCCAGGAACTCGAAGGGGGGCATTCGTCGATAACCTGCGACCAGAGTTTGCGGCAGCAGTGGCCGCAGCGTATGTCCTGCATGGAATCGTCCTTGATGCTTCAGTTATTGACGCGAGTTTGTATCCGGAGGGGCTTATGGCCAGAAGACAAGCAGAAACCCGTAAGGAACCTGATACTTCGATCAACGCAAGGTTGAGTCGATGCAGGCGTTGCCGCTTGCTTTGATGCCGACTCGCACGCTTGAGCCTCGTGCACGGCAAATTTTCGAGATGATTATCAGCATGAGGCCATCGACCATGTGGGGAACCTATGACCTGCAATTGGCGACCGACTTGGCCGAGATCAATGCCAGGATCGAATGGACTCAGGAGGTTTTGGCCGTCGAGGGTGACGCACTGACCACTCGCCTCGGAACGCCAATAATCAATTTTAAAATCAAGGGTTTGCGGGCGAAAGCTGATGCAAACCCTTGTTTGTTTCTGGTCCGCAATTTTAGAGATTGCTCCGCAATCACGCTTGAAAACTACTGTGCCCCTAGCGCCCGATCAGCAACCTTGGCGTTATGGACAAGTCGGCTCAGCGCTGCGGCGATGATGACCGACAGCAAAGGCCAGTAGATGAAAATCACTTTCAAGAACACGGCGTCACCTCGCGTGTTACTGCGCCAAGCCAAATCGGCGTCACATCATAGTGCCCACAACATGACAGGATGAGTATTGATCTCATTCGTGATGTTTGCCGTATTTTTTAGCTAAACCTTCGTTCGCCCAAACACCCGAATCCGCGGTGCGCCGCACATAATCGCTGAAGTCCCGGGCGGGCCGGCCCAGTGCGCGCTGGACGCCATCGGCAAGGGGCGTGTTGCGCCCGTCGAGCACTGTGGTGAAGAGGTACAACACTAGGTCGATCAATTCAGCTGGCAGTTGCGCCTGTTCCAACGCCTCTTCATAGGCATTCGGCGGCACAGCGACGAAGCGGATATCGCGGCCGGTCCCTCGGGCGATCTCATCGACCGCCTCGGCAAACGTCAGCGCCCGTGGCCCGGTCAGTTCATAAAGCTGGCCGGAGTGTCCGGGTTGGGTCAGCGCCAGCACAGCAATCTCGGCGATGTCTTCCACGTCGACAAAGGGCTCGGCGATATTGCCGACGGGAAGGGCCAGCTCTCCCTGAATATTCGGCTCCAGAAAATGCGCCTCACTGAAGTTCTGGAAGAACCAGCTGCAGCGCAGGATGGTCCAGTCGACGCCACTGTTCTGTATGACGCGTTCGGCGTCCTCCGCTTCGGCCTCTCCGCGTCCGGACAGCAACACCAGTTTGCCAACGCCGTTTTTCACGGCCAGGTCGGTAAACGCCTGCACCGTTTCGACGGCACCTGGTACGGCGAGGTCCGGTTGATAGGAAATGTATACGGTGTCGATGCCATCAAGCGCTGCCTCCCAGGTGCTGCGATCCTCCCAGTCGAACGGTGGATTGGCGCCGCGAGAGCCCCGGCGCACGGGCAATCCTGCATTTTTCAGACGTTGAGTAATCCTGCTCCCTGTTTTACCGGTCGCACCGAGAATGAGGATGCGGTCTTGAGAGGTCTTCATCGCGTTCATCTCCATCGGGTTAATGTGAGTGATACTCACGTTATAAAGATGATAAACGCTCACGTTATGCCGTCAACTAACGAAAGAGCGGAAACCGACGTACGGCTATACCTATTTGGGTGTGTTGATGGGCGGTGCTAAGGTGAGTGCATGTCATGTTATTGATCGGAGAGCGCGTCAGTGCCGAAGAAAACCACCACAGAGCGCGAGCAGAGGGTTTCAGAGCCGACCCGACGCAACCCCACGCAGCAGCGCAGTCGCGAGCGGCAGGAGCGAATTCTGGCCGTTGCAACGAAGCTGATTGCAACCAAGGGCAGCGATTCGCTGAAGATGAGTGAAATTGCCGAACGCTCGGAGATTTCGATCGGCTCGCTTTATCAGTATTTTCCGGACAAGAGCTCGGTGATCCGCACGCTGGCCGAGCGTTTCAACGCAGAGAGTCGCCGTTGCATAGAAACGGCATTGGTAGCGGTCCAGGATGCGCAAGGGCTGCACGAGGCCTATTCGGACCTGCTGGAGCAGTATTACGACATCGCTCAGGCAGAGCCGGTAATGCGTGATATCTGGTCCGGGATGCAGGCCGACAAGCAATTGCTGGCACTGGAGCTGGAAGAAAGTCGAGTGGCGGGCAGATTGCTGGCGGATGCGATGCTTCGGGTGTTTCCAGGCAGTGATACTCAGCAAGTCGCAGATACGGCTTTTCTGATCTGGCAGCTAGGTGAGGCGACCATGCGTTTGGCCATTACCTGTGCACCGGAAGAGGGGCGGCGATTGTTCGAAGCGTTCAAGCGCATGTCGCTCGCTGAAGTGATGGCGCCCGCTAGCGCGTTGATCAGCAGTGGGTCGAGCGAAGTCGACCCCGCTGTCGAATGAGCCTGCTACACAAAAGGCTGGCCGCTGAAACCACGAGGCAGTCTTTGCAACCCGGCCATGGCGGTTAGCCGTTCGGTCCAGGCTGCGCGCCAGTCATTGGCGGTATGAGTGGCTTTGGCCTTGCGTGCGGCCCGGCGTGTTGCATTGCGTTGATCCTTGCGCGCTTCCTTGTACGCATCAGTGTTTCGGCAGCTTCTGCATTTCACACGGTTCAGTTCTTGAGTGGACGTAAGATTGCTGCCTTTGTGACCGCAGGCCAGATGCCCGCTGACTTTGTAGTGGGTGACCATGGAACGTCTCCTTCGCGACGTGTCATCGTTTGACCCCCCGCAAACGCTAGGGTTCGCTGACAGCCGGATGGGCAAAAAAAAAGGTCTGCATGCGGGCAGACCAAGGTGATTCTTCAAAGGAGTGATTCACTGTAGGGCGCGCGTTGTAAATGCGGCGTGAAAGAAATGTCGCAAAAAAAAGCCCAGCGCCAGGCCGGGTTTGCGGGTGAAACGGCAGACACTCAGACACGCACAATCGCGGTGACGCTAAGGTCGCCGTTCATGCGTCCTGAAACAGGCTCTGTTCTGGCGTCGATTGCCTCGTCCTGATCATCTGAACCGTGGGAGGGGCGGGTCGACAGGTTTTAGCGACGACAGCGTGTTTCGAATCAGGGGAGTGTCTTTCTCGATGTCGTTCAGCCGATCACGAATTCTGAGGGCAGTTGGATGCCCCCCTTGATGATCGACCCAGTCGGCAATTTCCTTGCACGCGGCGGCAAGTCGAGCCTGCCGGGAGTCAAGCAGGGTGAGGAGGGTGGTGATGGACTCTTTTTCGGACATGGAAAACACCTCCGTTGAAGAAACCTGGCAAATGGCAACAAAAAGCCCGCCAGGTGCGAGCTTTCTGCCGTTGGGGTCGCTGCTCCTTCAGCTGTTTTTCAGTATAGACCCGGAACAGACAGGTACCTGTTCATCATCCTTGCCGGGCCATCACTTGCGATGTGGCGTTCAGCCGTTGGCATTCCCGTCTGGCATCGGCTTCCGCGTCAAAGCCGTCACCGATGAAACCCTGCGTGCGAGTGTCGGCGATGCGGTACCAGACCGCGGCGTCGGGTGGCGGGTGACCGGCTTCTCCGGCCCGGCGGCCATGAATGATGATCTTGTTGCAACGTTTCACAACGAAAATGTCTTCCATGGCGTCACCGCAGCTGATTCTTGTTCAGATCAACTATAGAAGTTCTTTGTGATCGTGCAAAAAATAGACAGGTCAGTTCGTCGCTTCAGCGCTGGCGATCATGCGCTCAAGGAACATGGCCATCCCGACTTCCTCTGCCTTGAGCCCTTTACGCAACCTTGGCCGAGGCAACTCAGCCAGAGCGCCGAGCATAAAAGCGTCGAGCACCGCCGGGTGGATGTAGCATTTGCGGCACACCGCGGGCGTGTTGCCTAACTGCCTGGCGACGTTCTTGACCATCTCTACCACATGGCGTTTTGCGTCCGACTCCGGCTCCCACTGCAATTCGCGCAACACCGATAACGCCAGCACACTGCCTGCCCACGTGCGGTAATCCTTGGCGGTGAAATCGGCCCCAGTGAGGGTCTGCAGGTAGGCGTTGACGTCGGCAGAACTGACGGTGTGTCGCTCGCCGTTTTCATCCAGATACTGAAACAGGTTTTGCCCGGGGATTTCCTGGCAACGCTTGATGATGCGGGCCAGGCGTCGGTCTCTCACCGTGATCTGGTGCTCGACGCCACTCTTGCCACGAAACTGGAAGCGGATCGCACTGCCGTTGACTTCAACGTGACGGCTGCGCAACGTCGTTAGGCCGTAGGAACGATTGTCCCGGGCGTACTGCGTGTTGCCGACCCGGATCAGCGTTGCATCAAGCAAGGTAATGACGGTGGCCATGACCTTTTCTCGGCTGAAGCCGGGTGCGGCCAACAGCGTTTCAAGCTGTTTGCGCAGTTTTGGCAGCGCCAGGCCAAAGTCGCGCAGGCGCGAATATTTGTCGGCATCGCGCACTTCGCGCCAGCGCGAGTGGTAGCGGTATTGCTTGCGACCGCGAGCGTCGCGGCCGGTGGCTTGCAGATGGCCGCGCGGGTCGGCGCAGATCCACACATCCGTGTAGGCCGGCGGCACGGCGAGGGCGTTGAGGCGTTTGATTTCGTCCGGATCGGTAATGCGCTGGCCCGCCGGATCGAAATAACAGAATTTGCCACGCAGCAGCTTTCGGCTGATTCCGGGCTGCGTGTCATCGACATAGTGCAGGTCGGGCGGCAGTACATCGGGCAGTGCGATATCGGACATGGCGAGTCAACCTCGACAACAAATCAGGAGTCAGTACAGCCATTGACCGCACTCATTTGTCGTTGGTGCCAAAAGACTCAGGCCAGCACCGCCACCGCTTTGATTTGTGCCCAGAGTTGCTGGCCGGGGTGCACGCCCAACTGATCCCGGGAGTAACGGGTGATACGCGACAGCAATGGCGTGCCAGCGGCGTTCAGGCGGATCAGCACATGGGCAGCGTTGTCGGCACTGATTTCACTGATCACGGTCACCGGCAGGCGATTGAGGATGCTGCTTTGCTCGACGCTGCGCAGGCTCAGGCTCACATCGCGCGCCTGCACCTTGCAACGCAGTGTCTGGCCCAGGGGCATGGGCGCATGGGCGACGCGAATGCCCAGATCGGTCTCGGGCAACTGCAAGGTCAGCAACTGATAGTGCGCGTCATACGCGCTGACATGCCCCTCGATCACCACGCCCGCGTCGTCGCCCATCGCCAGCGGCAGGTCGAGACGGGCGAGGGTTTCGCCGATAGGACCGCTGGCCAGCGCCTTGCCTTCGCTCAGCAAGACGATGTGGTCGGCCAGCCGTGCGACCTCATCCTGCGAGTGACTGACGTACAGCACCGGGATGTCCAGCTCATCGTGCAGGCGTTGCAGGTAAGGCAGGATTTCGTTTTTGCGCTGACTGTCCAGCGCCGCCAGCGGTTCATCCATCAGCAGCAGTTTCGGGCTGGTAAGTAGCGCGCGGGCGATGCCGACGCGCTGCCGCTCGCCGCCGGAAAGGTGCTGCGGGTGACGCTCCAGCAGATGCCCGATCCCCAGCAGTTCCGTGGCATGGTCCATGTCGACCCGGCGCTGCTGTTTCGGGATGCGCTTGAGGCCGAATTGCAAATTCGCCAGTACCGACAGATGCGGAAACAGACTGGCTTCCTGGAAGACATAACCCAGCGCACGTTTATGCGGTGGTACGAAAATCTTCTTTTCGCTGTCTTGCCAGACCTCATCGTTGACCTGGATAAAACCCTGTTGAGCCTTTTCCAGTCCGGCGATGCAGCGCAGGCAGGTGGTTTTTCCCGAACCCGAATGTCCGTACAGCGCGGTCACGCCACGACCGGGCAATTGCAGGTCCACGTCCAGGGCGAACCCGGAATAGCTCAGTTGCAGACGCATATCGATCATCGATCAGCTCCAGCCCGCTTTGGTTTTACGGCTGGAGTAGAGCGCCAGCAACACTGCAAAAGAGAACACCAGCATCGCCCCGGCCAGCCAATGGGCCTGGGCGTATTCCATGGCTTCGACGTGATCGTAGATCTGAACCGACACCACACGCGTCTTGTCCGGAATGTTGCCGCCGATCATCAAGACCACGCCGAACTCGCCGACGGTGTGGGCGAAGCCGAGAATCGCCGCCGTGACAAAACCCGGTCGTGCGAGCGGCAAGATCACGCTGAAGAAGGTGTCCCACGGATTGGCGCGTAAGGTCGCGGCGACTTCCAAGGGGCGAGTGCCAATGGCGGAAAAGGCGTTTTGCAGCGGTTGAACCACGAACGGCATCGAATACAGCACCGAGCCAACGACCAACCCCGCAAAACTGAAGGTCAGGGTGCCCAGCCCCAGCGATTGGGTGAACTGACCGACAAAGCCGTGAGGCCCTAGCGCCAGCAACAGATAAAAGCCAATCACCGTGGGCGGCAGGACCAGGGGCAGGGCGACGATCGCCCCGACCGGACCGCGCAACCAGGAGCGGGTGCGCGACAGCCACAACGCAATCGGAGTGCCGATGACCAACAGGATGGCCGTCGTCAGGGACGCCAGTTTGAGGGTCAACCAGATGGCGGAGAAATCGGCACTCGTCAGCGTCATTTAGAGTTGGTAACCGTAGGATTTGATGACAGCAGCGGCTTTCGGCCCCTTGAGGTAATCAACCAGTGCCTTGGCGGCCGGGTTGTCCTTGCCTTTGTTGAGGATCACCGCGTCTTGTTTGATCGGGTCATGCATGTCAGCTGGAACGATCCATGCCGAACCGCCGGTGACTTTGCCGTCTTTATAAATCTGCGACAAGGCTACAAAGCCCAGTTCGGCGTTGCCGGTGGAGACGAATTGATAGGCCTGGCTGATGTTCTGGCCTTCAACGATTTTGTCCTTGACCTTGTCGGTCAGGCCCAGCTTGTTCAGTACCTGAGTTGCGGCCAGACCATAAGGCGCGGTTTTGGGGTTGGCGATGGACAGGTGTGTGTATTCGTTCTTTTTCAGCACGTCACCCTTGGCATCGACGTAACCGTCTTTGGCGGACCACAAAGCGAGGGTGCCAATGGCGTAGGTGAAGCGCGAACCCTTGACGGCATCGCCTTCCTTCTCGAGTTTTTCAGGTGTGGTGTCGTCGGCCGAGAGGAACACTTCGAATGGCGCGCCATTCTTGATCTGGGTGTAGAACTGGCCGGTGGCACCATACGCCGCGACCAGTTTGTGCCCGGTGTCTTTCTCGAAATCGGCAGCGATCACCTGGATAGGGGCTGTGAAGTTGGCCGCGACAGCGACCTGGACTTCGTCCGCGTGTGCGGAGCCTAAAGCGAACACGGCGATCAGGCTGGCAAGGCAAGTAGGGGCAAAACGTGAGGCACGAATGGTCATGAAACGGCTCCGTTATAGGCGAATGCAGCAAGGGGTGAAACGCTATATAGCAGAATATATAGCGAAATGCCTTCAAACGGAATGTGTTGGTTTATGAGGTTATGTGGAACTGTAGCAACTGACGCAGTTGCTACAGGGGTTGGGCTTATCGACGCAATAGCTTGGCCAAAGCTTCATCCGCCAGGCGTCGGGTCAATTCTGCTGTGGTCATTTCAGTGCTCAACCGGAACGCTTGCCCGGCCCAGAGGTTGCTGAAATCCGCTTCATCCTTGGCTCGCAGCGGCATCAGCGCACCGCCGGCGAGTGGGAATTTCGGCGCCTTATCGCTGATCGGGCCGATCTCACGCATCACCCGATTGAGAATGCCGCGTGCCGGGCGGCCGGTGAAAAGGTTGGTGACGGCGGTCTCGCTTTCTTTGGCCGTGCGCAATGCTTTGTAGTGAGACGCGCTGACCTTGGCTTCTGGCGTAAACAAATAAGCCGTGCCCACCTGCACTGCCGAAGCACCCAACATAAAGGCTGCTGCAACGCCGCGCGCATCACTGATCCCCCCGGCGGCGATGACTGGCACTTTCACTGCATCGACAATCTGCGGCACCAAGGCAAGTGTCCCCACTTGGCTGCTCAGGTCGTCACTGAGGAACATCCCGCGATGACCGCCGGCCTCGTAACCCATGGCGATGATCGCGTCACAGCCGTGCTGTTCCAGCCAGATGGCTTCTTCCACCGTAGTGGCCGAGGAGAGAATTTTTGCGCCGGTGGCTTTTACCCGGTCCAGCAGGGATTTTTCCGGCAGGCCGAAGTGAAAACTGACTACGTCAGGGCGAAACTCTTCGACGACCTCGCACGCCGCAACATCGAACGGGGCCCGGTTTGAAACCGGTGTCGGCGCATCGAAATCGGCGCCCAGTTCCCGGTAGTAAGGTTCCAGCAAGTTCTTCCAGTCCCGGGCGCGTTGCTCGTCAGGGGCCGGAGGTTGATGGCAGAAATAGTTGATGTTGAACGGGCGCTGGCTGTGTTGGCGAATCGTCTTCAGTTCTTCGCGCAATTGCTCGATGGTCAGCAATGCAGCAGGCATCGAGCCCAGGCCGCCAGCGTTACTCGCGGCGATGACCATGGCCGACCCATTGGCCCCGGCCATGGGGGCCTGGATGATCGGCAGTTCGATCCCGAGCAGGTCAAGAATGCGGGTGTCTGGCCATTGGCTCATTTCAATGATTCTCCGACGTCAAACAGGGCAGGGACGGTAGAGCCGTTTTTTTACCAGCTATCACGGGTGAAAGGCCAGTCGACTTTTGGCTGCTCTGGCTTAAAGTCTTGTATGGCGAGATGTTTCCATGTGGTATTTCATCGGTTCCATTACCAGATTGATTCCATTGAGAGGCGACGATGTTCAAGGGTATTTTGATCGACAAAGACGACAGCGGTTATCGGGCCACACTGCAAGAGATCAATGACGATCAACTGCCCGAAGGTGATGTGACGGTACGCGTGGCGTACAGCACACTGAACTTCAAGGATGGCTTGGCCATCACCGGCAGCAGCCCTGTGGTGCGAAAATTCCCACTGGTGCCAGGGATCGATCTGGCAGGCACGGTTGAAACCAGCGACCACCCGGACTACAAGGCTGGTGATCAAGTGGTCCTCAATGGCTGGGGCGTGGGCGAAGGGCATTGGGGTGGATTAGCGCAGAAGGCGCGTCTGAACGGTGACTGGCTGATCCCGTTACCAAAGGAATTTACGGCGGCCCAAGCCATGGCCATCGGCACTGCCGGCTACACGGCCATGCTGAGCATCCTGGCGCTGGAACATAACGGCGTGACGCCCGACCAAGGCGAAGTGCTGGTCACCGGTGCCAACGGCGGTGTAGGCAGTTTCGCCATCGCATTGCTGAGCAAGCTGGGTTACCGCGTCGTCGCTTCCACCGGTCGCACCTCCGAACACGATTACCTGAAACAGCTGGGCGCCAGCGAAATCATCGACCGCGCCACCTTGTCAGAACCCGGCAAACCGTTGGCCAAGGAGCGTTGGGCGGCGGTGATTGACTCGGTCGGCAGCCACACCTTGGCCAATGCCTGCGCCAGCACCAAGGCCAACGGCACGGTAGCGGCGTGTGGTCTGGCGCAAGGCATGGACTTCCCGGCCTCGGTCGCTCCCTTCATTCTGCGCGGCGTGACCTTGGCCGGTATCAATAGCGTGACCCAGCCCAAGGCCAAGCGAGTACTGGCCTGGAATCGACTGGCCAAGGATCTGGACTTCGCGCTGCTGCCGCTGATCAGTCATGAAATCGGTTTGAGCGAAGCCATCGATGCCGCGCCGCGCCTGCTCGCCGGGCAATTGCGCGGGCGGGTGGTGGTCGATGTGAATCGCTGATCAGCGCGTCTCGCGTTCCAGCAACAGCCGCTTGCGCTCAACCCCCCAGCGATAGCCCGACAGGTTGCCGTCGCTACGCACCACACGGTGGCAAGGGATCGCCACCGCCAGACTGTTCGCGCCGCACGCCTGGGCCACGGCGCGCACAGCTTTGGGCGACCCGATGCGTTGGGCGATCTCGGCATAGCTCGCGGTGCGGCCGGCGGGAATCTCGCGCAAGGCTTGCCAGACACGCTCCTGGAACGCTGTACCGCGCACGTCCAGCGGCAAATCCAGGCCAATGGCTGGCGCTTCGATAAACCCTACGACCTGGGCAATCAGTTGCTCGAACTCATGATCGGCACCGATCAAGTTGGCACGCCGAAACTTGTCCTGCAGATCACAGACCAGTTGATGCGGATCATCCCCCAGCAGAATCGCACACACCCCGCGTTCACTTTGCGCCACCAGAATGGCCCCCAGGGAGCACTGGCCGACGGCAAAGCGGATGTCGTTGTTTTGCCCGGCAGCACGATAGTCGCCCGGCTTCATGCCGAGCAGGTTATCGGCTGCTTCATAGAAACGACTGTTGGAATTGAAACCAGCGTCGTACAAGGCGTCGGTGACCGAGCCACCATCCGCCAGACGATCACGCACCTTGCGCGAGCGATGGGCCGAGGCGTAACCCTTGGGCGTCAGTCCGGTGACGGCTTTGAACACTCGATGGAAGTGGAAGCTGCTGAGGCCCGCTGCGTCCGCCAGTTCATTGAGCGGCGGCAGATTTTCGGCGGATTCGATGTGCCGGCAGGCCGCGGCCACGGTGGCCGCGTGCTGGGCTGCGACATCACTTTGGTCTTTTGCCGCCCGTTTGCTGGGACGATATCCCGCCGCCTGGGCTTGCTGCGGCGTGTCGAAAAACTCGACGTTCTGCGGATTCGGCAAGCGCGCCAGGCTGCTGGGGCGGCAATAGATGCCGGTGGTTTTAACCGCGTAGACAAACTGCCCGTCTGCAGCTGGATCGCGTGCAACCACGGCGGCCCAACGAGGATCGATTTCGGTAGCGGTTTTAGTCGAATGAGTTGTCATGTCTGTAGTTCCATTAACCCGTTTCATTCAGATTAATCAGGCGGGAGTGGCGTGGCACTCCGGGTCTTGCGGTCAAATTCGAGACGTTCATCCGGCGGTGCGAAAGGTGAAGTTGATCCGTTGTTCACCCAGCGTCGGATGATGCCCGTCCTTGATCGGCAGTACGCCGTGATAACGCAAACGATCGACGCCACCCCAGACCACAATATCGCCATGCAAAAGCGGCACGCGCTGGCTTTTATCACTTCGTTCAAAACCGCCAAACAGGAACGTCGCCGGCAACCCCAGTGAGACCGACACGATCGGCGCTGCGTAGGAACCTTCGTCTTTATCCTGGTGCAAAGACATCTTCGCGCCGGGGACATAGCGGTTGATCAGGCAGGAATCGGGAACAAAATCCGCAAATCCCGCTTCACGTGCCGCCGCTTGCGCCAGCTCGAAAAACACATCAGGCATCTTCGGCCAGGGTTGCCCGGTCTGCGGGTCATTGCGCGTGTATTTGTAGCCGCTTCGGTCAGTGGTCCAGCCAAGAGCGCCGCAACTGCTCAAGGCCACGGACATGGTAAAGCCGCCGGGAGTGACCATCTGCCGAAACGGCGCGAGCGCCAAAACACCCTCCAGCGCAGTCAGTAAAGAATCCAGCCAGGGCAAGGCAAAGCCGCGCAAGACGCAGGCTTGCTCACCGAGTTGCTCGCGTTTGGGCGGCTGCTCGGCTTCTGTATCGGCAAACAAATCCAGGGTGAAGGGGCTCATGGCTCATAACGCATCGTGAAAGATGATTCCAAGGGTATGCCGTTTTCCACTGTGCAGGCGACTTACGCCATGGCGCATGTTGACGCGGTAATAGCCGCGAACACCTTTGACCGGGCGCTGGCTGACGGCAAAGATCAAGGCGTCGCCTTTCTTCAGGTCCATGACCAAAGGGCGTGACTGCATGCGCGGGCGCTGTTCGGTCAGCACGAATTCACCGCCGGTGAAATCTTCGTCGGGTGCTGACAGAAGAATCGCCACTTGCAACGGGAAGACATGTTCGCCGTACAGGTCCTGGTGCAGGCAGTTGTAGTCCTGCGGGCCATATTGCAGCAACAACGGTGTTGGGCGTTCCTGACCGGCGGCATGGCAGCGCTGTAAAAAGTCTTCGTGCTTGGCGGGAAAGCGCGTTGGCAGGCCCATGCATTCGTGCCAGCGATTGGCAATCGGCACGAGGCTCGGGTAAAGCTCGCTGCGCAGGCGCGCGACGGGGGCCGGCAGAGGGTATTTGAAGTATTTGTACTCGCCACGGCCAAAGCCGTGACGAGCCATGATCACCTGTGAACGAAAAAGCCCAGGCTGCGCGTAAAAGGCGCTGATCTCGTCGCAGGCTTTGGCATTCAGGAGCGATCGGATAATGGCGCAGCCATCCTGATCGAGTTGTTGCTCCAGCATGTTCTGACTCCTTAACCCAAGGTTGAGGTGGCCAGTCTAGGCAGCGGGGGCGGGGCGAACACTCCGGCGCTTGCGGTCAAACTTCAGGCACGGGAGCCGACATCCCTGTGGTCGCTCCGGGGGGGCTGTTACAGCGCTTTGCTGACGCTGATCTCGCTGATGACATCGTCGCTCTGGCCATGAATGGCATCGAGCGCGGCCTTGGCTTCTTCGGCGGTGCCGTTTTCGAGCTGGGCAAACTCGAAGCGGCGCTCGCCGTTGAGTTTGTATTTGATGACGTACTTGGTCGTTTGAGCCACGGTCATACCTGCCTTGTTTCGTGTGCGGACGTTGCTCAGCTCAGTTTCGTGCTGGAGCGACGGATGATCTTGATCGAGTGAGTCAGGGTCGGCTTGCGGGTCACGCTGATCGGCCGGCGGTTGACCGTGTCGATGGTGATGTTCCAGAAACCGGTGCTCGGCGCGGTAATCCGGGCCGGGAAAGTATCGAACGCGCCGCCGTGGTAGGTGTGACGACCGCCATTCTTGAAGCTGCGGAAGTTGGCGTCGTTCATCAAGCGGATGTTGCACGTTTGGGAGCACTGGATGACGACGATGTCGTCTTCATTGAGGTGCTCGCGCTGGTGGATAAATTTCATGAGGCGCCTCCAGAAGGGCTTTTTCTACAAAATCAAAACGATAGCATGGGCGATTGGCGCAGTTTATCAGCCCGGACAGGTTATTATCGGGTCGTCAGGGTTCGGTTTGACAATTAAAAACAGTAATTCGGAATTCTGTGAGCGATAAAAGTGGTGCGCCTCGGAGAAAATCAGCATTTGTGCTGTCCGAGGGTCTTTATCGGAGGTTTTGTATGAAGTGGGGTGTGTTAGTCCTGCCGTTGGCGTTGGTCGTAGGTGGTTGCGCGAATGTTTCGGAGATCAACGAGACGCTGCCGACCATGAGTGTGATCTCAGGCAAGAAGCCCCATGAGTACGCGCAGTGCCTGGTGGAGCAATTGGCTGATAGCCGTGGCGCTTTGCAAGTCGAGCCGCACAAAGACGGGATGCGCGTGATCGTTCCGGCGAAGTTCTCGTCGGCCCCGGCAGCCGTTTTTGATATTGAAGAGCGCTCCAACGGCAGCAGCATCAAGCTGCATGAGCGGATGTCCAATGTGCCGGTGCGCCCCAAGGATGTGCAGAAAGCCGCGAACACCTGTATTTCCGGCTGATAGACTGGCGACAATCTACATCGATGCCGTCAAGGCTGTGCTTTGACGGCATTGTCATTTCTGGAGTCAGGCATGAAGCGAGAGCAGGTTCGGGAGCGGCATGCAGAGGGTCATATCTCTGCCACCCATGTGATTCAGAATCCGGCGAATCCTGGGGAGTGGATCGTGTTTTTCAAGAAAAGCGCCGGGCGCAGTTATTTTCTGGTGGACGATAACGACGAAGTCGAATCTTTCAGTCGTCTCGACGACTTGATCGAGACCGTGCGCGGTCTCGGGATCAAGTTTGCTGAAATTCACATGTAGCGTCGGCCTTATTTGCAGACCACCAGGACGCTGCGGTTCTTGAAGTTGCCAACGTCGACGCCAAGGGTCTTGTCGCTCTCCTTGGTTGACGGCGTGCCGTCGGTCCCGACAATGCGATAGCCGGTGCCAGCGCAGGAGGCATCGGCTTTTTCATAGCAGGTGGCCCACGAGTTGGCTTCGCCGGAGCAGTCGATCGCCAGCCCCTGTTCACCGTTTTTCAGGTATGCCGTTTCCGAGGTGGCGCAGCCGCTCAGGGCCAATACTGCAATCAGAGGCAAAAATTTAGTCATGTCGTTGTCGTCGTCAGGATGATGGGGCTAAGCCTGTGACAGCGCTGGCATCAAAAGGTTATAGCGAAGGGCCACTTCTTTGCAGATGGCCACAAAAAAGCCCTGCGCAAAGCAGGGCTTGGTCAAAACCGGTTCTGATCAAGTCTTGTCTTTACCACGGCGTTTGGCGGGTGCCGGGTGTTCCAGCTCCAATACGGATGCCACCTCAATCGCCAGCTTCTCGGTAGGGAACGGTCCGGTGATGGTCTCGGTGCCGCCGAAGTTCTCTATCCACCATTGGCCGTCTTTCTGTTTGATCAGGAACCCGTTGACGCTTTTTACTTCCGACATCTATCTGCCTCGTTGGCTGGTTCAATTGCGCCATGATAACGCCAAATGCACCCAGAGAGTGCTGATGGGCGTATGGTGGTGCGATTGCATGTCTGGTGGGATCGCCCGTGCAGGTTCCGGGTTATCTGCTATCTATTAGAAGCTGTCGAAGGATCTGTGCAGCGAAATGCGGAACTATCCGCGAGAATATTTCTCTATGTTGGCATCGGTTAGCCAGTGCGGGGCATTGTAAGGTGCACGCCGCCTGATTAGACTGCGCCGAAACTCGTACACACAGCCCTTTCAAGGACTTATATGATCAAGAAATGCTTGTTCCCAGCAGCCGGTTACGGTACTCGCTTCCTGCCAGCGACTAAAGCCATGCCCAAAGAAATGCTGCCGGTGGTAAACAAGCCACTGATCCAGTACGGCGTCGAAGAAGCTCTGGACGCTGGTTTGACCGAAATTTCCATCGTTACCGGTCGCGGCAAACGCGCCCTGGAAGACCACTTCGATATCAGCTACGAGTTGGAAAACCAGATCAAGGGCACCGACAAAGAGAAATACCTGGTCGGTATCCGCAAGTTGCTCGACAACTGCTCGTTCTCCTACACCCGTCAGACTGAAATGAAAGGCCTGGGTCACGCGATCCTGACCGGTCGCCCACTGATCGGTGACGAGCCGTTCGCTGTGGTGCTGGCGGATGACTTGTGTGTAAACCTAGAAGGTGACGGCGTTCTGACCCAGATGGTCAAGCTGTACAAGCAGTTCCGCTGCTCGATCGTCGCCATCCAGGAAGTCGACCCGCAAGAAACTCACAAGTACGGTGTTATTGCCGGTGAGATGATCCGCGATGATATCTACCGCGTTCACAGCATGGTCGAGAAACCAAAGCCGGAAGATGCACCGTCGAACCTGGCGATCATCGGTCGCTACATCCTGACCCCGGATATCTTCGACCTGATCGAACAAACCGAGCCAGGCAAGGGGGGTGAAATCCAGATCACCGACGCCCTGATGAAACAAGCCCAGAACGGCTGTGTGATGGCCTACAAGTTCAAAGGCAAGCGTTTCGACTGCGGTGGCGCTGAAGGCTACATCGACGCGACCAACTTCTGCTTCGAGAACTTCTACAAGACTGGCAAGGCTTACTGATAGCTTCTGACCTGCTTGTATTGAAAAGCCACCTTCGGGTGGCTTTTTCATTTTCTGGCCCCATATCGTTTGCAACACTTGCCCGGCGAACGTCTGCGGGTATGCTTGTGGACTGCCGAGGAGATTGAAAATGGCCTTTGATTTTGATTTGTACGTGATTGGCGCCGGTTCCGGTGGTGTGCGAGCTGCGCGGTTTGCTGCCGGTTTTGGCGCAAAAGTGGCCGTGGCCGAGAGCCGCTATCTGGGCGGCACCTGCGTGAACGTCGGATGTGTGCCAAAGAAGTTGCTGGTCTACGGGGCGCACTTCGCCGAAGACTTCGAGCAGTCTTCCGGTTTTGGCTGGACGCTGGGCGAGGCGCAGTTTGATTGGGCCACGCTGATCGCCAACAAGGACCGTGAGATCAATCGCCTGAACGGCATTTACCGCAACTTGCTGGTCAACAGCGGCGTGACCTTGCATGAAGGTCACGCCAAAATCGTCGATCCGCACACCGTCGAGATCAATGGCGAACGCCACACCGCTAAAAACATCCTGATTGCGACCGGTGGCTGGCCGCAGATCCCGGAAATTCCGGGGCACGAGCACGCAATCAGTTCGAACCAGGCGTTTTTCCTCAAAGAGCTGCCAAAACGCGTTGTGGTGGTGGGCGGTGGTTACATTGCCGTGGAATTCGCCGGCATCTTCCACGGGCTGGGCGCCAACACCACGTTGCTGTATCGCGGTGAGTTGTTCCTGCGCGGCTTCGATGGTGCGGTGCGCAAGCATTTGCAGGAAGAATTGACCAAGCGTGGCATGGACCTGCAATTCAACTCCGACATCGAGCGCATCGACAAGCAGCCTGATGGCAGCCTGAAGGTGACGCTCAAGGACGGTCGTGAGCTGGAAGCGGATTGTGTGTTCTATGCGACTGGCCGGCGTCCGATGCTCGATAACCTTGGGCTGGAAAACACTGGCGTCAAACTCGACAAGAAAGGCTTTGTTGAAGTCGATGAGCAGTATCAGACGGCTGAGCCGTCGATCCTGGCGCTCGGCGATGTCATCGGCCGCGTGCAGTTGACGCCGGTCGCCCTGGCCGAAGGCATGGCTGTGGCGCGACGCTTGTTCAAGCCTGAGCAATATCGTCCGGTGGATTACAAGATGATCCCGACTGCCGTGTTCAGCCTGCCGAACATTGGCACCGTTGGCTTGAGCGAGGAAGATGCTCGCGAAGCCGGCCACGAGGTGGTGATCTACGAAAGCCGCTTCCGCCCAATGAAGCTGACCCTGACTGAATGTCAGGAGCGCACGCTGATGAAGCTGGTGGTGGATGCCAAGACTGACAAGGTGTTGGGCTGCCACATGGTCGGACCGGATGCCGGCGAGATCGTCCAGGGCTTGGCGATTGCCTTGAAGGCAGGGGCGACCAAGCGCGACTTCGACGAAACCATCGGCGTGCACCCGACGGCCGCCGAAGAGTTCGTCACCATGCGTACGCCTGTCGCTGGTTAATCGTCCTTGGCTGCGTCTGGCGCTGTTGCAACAGCAGCCGCCAGGCGCACGCTTTCATCGAGGCTCGCCTGAGTCTTGAGCAATTCAATCTCCAGCACTTTATTAGCCTGCGACTGCTCGTCGACGCTCTGTTTCAGCGACTGACTTTCCAGCAGGGCGACGCGTAAGCGTTCCTGGAGGAGGGTGCGTTCGCTGTCGATGCGGTTGACCTGTTCCAGCAGTTGGTCCTGCCGGCTATTGGTGTGTTTGAGTTGATCCTGCAACAGGCTCAGCTCCCTCTGAGAGCCACGGTTTTCGGTGAACAAGCGTTCATTGTCGCGGTGCAGTTGAGTGATCTCGTCCTGACGCACCATCGCGCTTTGCTGCGCTTGGCGTAATTCCATCTGAATCTGCTGCACCTGGCTTTCGTGACGGCTTTGTTCCTGCTCGCGCTGTTCCTTGACGGCGTTGCGGTAGTGCTCCAAGGCCTCGCGGGCGTGCAAGTGCTTTTCTTCCAGTGAGCGAATCTGCTCATCCTTGTCCTGCAAGCGCAATTCGAAACCGGCTAGCGCCTGATTCAGCCCGGCGTTGCGGGTTTGCTCGGTTTGCAGCATGGAGCGGGTTTCTTGCAGTGATTCAGATTCCTGGGTCAACGCCAGGCTTTGCATCTCGTACTGCTGATGCAATTCGGTATTGGCTTCCTGGGCTTCTGTGAGCTGGCTTTCCAGTGTTTTGCGTTGCTGGTCGAACTGCTCGCGAGCCTGATCGATAGGCTCTTGGGCCTTCTCTTTCAGGCGTTGGGCCAGGCGCGACACCAGGCCCGCCAATTCGTCATCAATAGGTTCTGCCACGGGCTCGGCCTGTTCGCGGCCGTCATCCAGTTCCTTCAGGTAGCGATGGATCGTGGTTTTCGAGCCGGTGTTGCCCATTTCGATCCGTACTGCATCGATGCTTGGGTTCTCGCCACGGGCGAGGATCGCCAACCGTGCCGCTTGCACCACTGCTTTATTTACGCCGCCACGAGCCATGAGTTCTCCTACGATTTCGTACTGTGGTACATGCCACTAAAGTACACAGTGTACCATCTGAAAAATAAAGATAAATGATGTCAGTTTGTCATGCGGGATATACTGGTATTACCCCGTGTGATGAGCCGAACGGCACGATTGCACCCGCCAACGCGGTACGTTTTAGAGAGTTGAGCCGATGACCGAGCTGGATCGATACCTACAGGCCGCCACACGCGATAACACCCGGCGCAGCTACCGGGCAGCCATTGAGCATTTCGAAGTCACGTGGGGCGGGTTTCTGCCGGCCACCGCCGACAGCGTCGCGCGCTATCTGGTGGCGTACGCGGGGGAGCTGTCGATCAACACGCTGAAGTTGCGGTTGTCGGCGCTGGCGCAGTGGCACAACAGCCAGGGATTTGCCGATCCGACCAAGGCGCCGGTGGTGCGCAAAGTCTTCAAGGGGATTCGCGCGTTGCACCCGGCTCAGGAAAAACAGGCGGCACCGTTGCAGTTGCAACATCTGGAACAGGTGGTGGCCTGGCTGGAGCTGGAAGCACAGACCGCCAGATCTCAAGATGATCGACCGACTCTTTTAAGAGCAAGGCGCGACATGGCGCTGATCCTCCTGGGATTCTGGCGCGGGTTTCGCAGTGATGAGCTGTGCCGTGTACAGATCGAGCACGTTCAGGCGATCGCCAGCTCAGGCATCACGCTCTACTTGCCGCGCACCAAGAGCGACCGCGAAAACCTCGGCAAGACCTACCAGACCCCAGCCTTGCAGCGTCTTTGCCCGGTGAACGCCTACATCCAGTGGATCACCGAAGCCGCATTGGTTCGCGGGCCGGTGTTTCGAGGCATCGACCGCTGGGGGCACTTGAGCGAGCAGGGGTTGCACGCCAACAGCGTCATCCCGTTACTGCGCCAGGCGCTGGAGCGCGCCGGTATTCCCGCCGAGCTCTACACCAGTCACTCCTTGCGACGCGGCTTTGCCAGTTGGGCCCATCAGAGTGGTTGGGACTTGAAGTCGTTGATGAGTTATGTGGGCTGGAAGGATATGAAGTCCGCCATGCGCTATGTTGAAGCGAGCCCGTTTCTCGGAATGGCTCGGGTCACTGAAAAGCCAGTGGTGCTGTAGAGCACGTTTTCTTCTATTAATACCGTCGGCTAATAGCGAAAACAAATCAGCAGCATGAGGTTTGCCAATGAGCCATCCGGGAATCGAGTGGGTAGGATTCACCCCATCAACTTGTTAACCCAACTTTTCAACCCTGACGGAGAGTCACCGATGCCTATCATCAACAGCCAAGTTAAACCGTTCAAAGCTGACGCCTTCAAAAATGGCGACTTCGTAAAAGTGTCGGACGCTGACCTGAAAGGCAAATGGTCTGTCGTTTTCTTCTACCCGGCTGACTTCACCTTCGTTTGCCCGACCGAACTGGAAGACCTGGCTGACAACTACGACGCGTTCCAGAAACTGGGCGTCGAGATCTACAGCGTTTCCACCGATACCCACTTTGCCCACGCTGCCTGGCACAACACTTCGCCAGCCATCGGCAAAATCCAGTACACCATGATCGGCGACCCGACTCACGCCATCTCCCGCAACTTCGACGTGCTGATCGAAGACGCAGGCTTGGCTGACCGTGGCACCTTCGTGATCAACCCTGAAGGCCAGATCAAAATCGTTGAACTGAACGATGGCGGCGTTGGCCGTGACGCTTCCGAGCTGCTGCGCAAAATCAAGGCTGCCCAGTACGTCGCTGCTCACCCAGGCCAGGTTTGCCCGGCCAAGTGGAAAGAAGGCGAGGCCACTCTGGCTCCGTCCCTGGACCTGGTCGGCAAGATCTAAGTCAGTGAGCGCTTCATCAGGGCGGTACGCCGCACCTACTCAGTAAGCTGCAACCGCCCTCAAAAACGCCCGGGCGAGATTCGCTCGGGCGTTTTTTTATGCCTGCTTTTCATGAAACACCAGAAAGGAAATCGCCCGTATGTTGGACGCCAATCTTAAAGCCCAGTTGAAATCGTACCTGGAACGGGTCACCCAGCCGATCGAGATCGTTGCTTCCCTCGACGACGGTGCGAAATCCCGGGAAATGCTCGAACTGTTGAAAGACGTTGCCAGTCTTTCCACACAAATTACCTTGCTCGATAACGGTGATGATGCACGCAAGCCATCGTTCTCGATCAATCGCCCGGGCGCCGACATCAGCCTGCGTTTCGCCGGCCTCCCGATGGGCCACGAATTCACTTCGTTAGTGTTGGCGCTGCTGCAAGTCGGCGGCCACCCTTCGAAGGCCAGTGCTGAAGTGATCGAACAGATTCGCTCACTCAAAGGCGAGTTCAGCTTCGAGACTTACTTCTCGCTGTCCTGCCAGAACTGCCCGGACGTGGTCCAGGCGCTGAACCTGATGGCCGTGTTGAACCCCAACATCCGCCACGTCGCCATTGATGGCGCGCTGTTCCAGGCCGAAGTCGATGAGCGCCAGATCATGGCGGTGCCGAGTGTTTACCTGAACGGCGTGAACTTCGGCCAGGGCCGCATGGGCCTGGAAGAAATCCTCGCAAAACTCGACACCAGCGGCATCGAGCGTCAAGCCGAGAAGCTCAGCGCGAAAGAAGCCTTCGATGTATTGGTCGTCGGCGGTGGTCCAGCGGGTGCAGCAGCGGCAATCTATGCAGCGCGTAAAGGCATTCGCACCGGTGTTGCGGCAGAGCGTTTTGGTGGGCAGGTGCTCGACACCATGGCCATCGAAAACTTCATCTCCGTGCAGGAAACCGAAGGGCCGAAACTGGCCAGCGCGCTCGAAGAACACGTCAAGCAATACGACGTCGATATCATGAACCTGCAACGCGCCACCGCGCTGATTCCGGCGAAGAATCCCGGCGAGTTGCACGAAGTCCGTTTCGAAAGCGGTGCCACGTTGAAAACCAAGGCGCTGATTCTTGCCACGGGGGCGCGCTGGCGTGAAATGGGCGTGCCGGGCGAGCAGGAATACAAAGCCAAAGGCGTCTGTTTCTGCCCGCACTGCGACGGCCCGCTGTTCAAGGGCAAACGTGTGGCGGTAATTGGCGGCGGTAACTCCGGCGTTGAAGCGGCCATCGACCTGGCGGGTATCGTCAGCCATGTCACGTTGCTGGAATTCGACAGCAAGCTGCGCGCCGATGCCGTGTTGCAACGCAAGCTGTTCAGCCTGCCGAACGTCACCGTCATCACCAGTGCTTTGACCAGTGAAGTGAAAGGCGATGGCCAGAAGGTGACCGGTCTGGTCTTCAAGGATCGCGATTCGGGTGAGTTCAACACGGTCAACCTCGAAGGCATCTTCGTGCAGATCGGTTTGCTGCCTAACACCGATTGGCTCAAGGGCACCATCGAGCTGTCGCCTCGTGGCGAGATCATCGTCGATGCTCGCGGTGAAACCTCGATGCCGGGCGTGTTTGCCGCCGGTGATGTGACCACCGTGCCGTACAAGCAGATCGTGATTGCGGTGGGCGAGGGCGCGAAGGCTTCCCTGAGCGCATTCGATCACCTGATCCGGACCTCGGCCCCGGCATAAGCGCCGACGCTGAAAACACAAAAAAACCCATGAGCGATCATGGGTTTTTTTGTGCCTCACACATCCGTGTGTGGGAGCGAGCAGGCTAGCTCCCACAGGGGATGTTTGGTGGGGCTTACAGCGGAGCAGGCTGGATGATTTCAACCCAGTACGCATCCGGGTCCTTGATGAAGGCCAGGCTTTTCATGCGTCCGTCATTCAAGCGCTTCTGGAAGTCGCAGCCCAGCGCTTCAAAACGCTCGCACGCTGCGCGGATGTCCGGCACGGAGATGCAGATGTGACCGAAACCACGCGGGTCGGTGTTGCCGTTGTGGTAGGCGAACTCAGGGTCGTTCTCGGTGCCGTGGTTGTGGGTCAATTCGAGAATACCGGGAATCGACTTCATCCACTCGGTGCGAGCGGCGGCGTCGGCCGGGATCTGGTTCTTGTCCACCAGGGCGAGGAAATACAGGCTGAATTCCGCTTCCGGGAAATCGCGTTTTTCCACCAGCGAGAAACCGAGGATGCGCGTGTAGAAATCCAGGGACTTGGTGATGTCCTTGACCCGCAGCATGGTGTGGTTGAAGACGAACTTCTGGGTGGCGGTGTCAGGTTGGGCGGTGACGCCTGGGAAGGTGTTCAATTCGTGCAGGCTCATGGGCCCTCCGGAAAATAAGTGGGGCTAACGAATGGTCACAATGATACGCAAGGGCTCTGACATCACCAAACCCAAACGGTCTGCTATTGCCTGACAGGCGGGCGAGGCTCAGACTTTACGGTTCAACTCGTGAGTGTTTATTGCAATGGTTCGATTCTGTAAGCCGATGTTCGTCCTGTTGGGGGTCCTTTCAGCCGTGGCAGGTGCTCATGCAGAGGCGCCGCAAGTGCCATGGCCAAGTGGTTGGGAAGTCGAAAACCTTGCGCAAGAAGGTGCGAACCCGGCTGTTTCCCGTCAGCGTGCGGTCAAAAACGATCAAAGCGGCACACCAGTCATGGTCATGGAGTTGACGATGACTCAGGTCGAAAGCGGTCATCAAGTGAATGTGCAAGGCGTGTTGCTTGAGATGCGCAAGGCGGTGCAGAAAGACTTCTTTCAAAGCGGCTATCAAAGTGTCTGCAACAAAATACACCCCGCGACATTGAGCCGCCTGTCGGCACTGGAAACAACCTGCACCATTACCCAGAACGGGCGACACGTGCTGTCGCAAACATTGGTGGGGGCGGTGGATGCCGATAAAGCCTATGTTCTTTCGTACGCGGGACAGGCCGAGGCTTACAAGACAAGTCAGGACGAAATTGAGCAGCTGCGTAACAGCTTGAAACTTTAGTGACGGGGTTTTACGTTGACGCAAATTGGCTGGATGCGGACATTTTTAGATACCCAAAGGCATTAAGCACAAAGTTAATCGTAAAGTTGCGAGTTGATCGTGGCAGATCGTTGCATTTAGTAGGTATCCATGAAAAAGCCCTGCATTGGCAGGGCTTTTTTATAACCGCAAGGTGTTAGCCGCGCAGCCAGGAATCAACAGTGGCTGCACCGTATTGTTCCTTCCAGGCCTTCAGGCCGCGGTGGTTGCCACCCTTGGTTTCAATCAGTTCACCGGTGTGCGGGTTCTGATAGACCTTGACCACGCGAGCGCGGCGGGTTTTAGGCGTTTTTGCTTGTTGCAGACCGGATTTTGCCGGGTTCGGATCGAGGATGGCGATGATGTCACGCAGGCTCTTGCCGTAGGTTTTCATCAGCCCCTGGAGCTTTTCTTCGAATTCGATTTCTTTCTTGAGCCCGGCATCATTCTTCAGCGATTCCAGCTGCTTGAGCTGCTCCTGAAGGGCCTTTTCAGCTGCACGAAATTCAGCGAGTCTGGACAATATCTTTACTCCAATAGTGTATTTGGCTGATACCAACCGCAAACAAAGCTATAAGCCAAGAGCCTTGAAGCGACTCGGTGATAGTGGCTCACCTGCCCATCTTGCACAGGCATGAAAAATTGTAGTAGTTAATTGCCCAAGAGTAAATCCTGACGTTTTCTTCATGTAACAGCAGTAGTCTTTTGATTCAATTTGGTGCATGAAGACGATGTCTCGTCGCTTAAACCCATTAGTTAATGGTGGGTTAATGCGTTAATGAATTCAGCGCCGGGCATCGGTTGGCCGAACAGATAACCTTGCAGGAAGTTCACACCGTGGGCGGTCAGGTAGTCACTTTGTTCTTCGGTTTCGACACCTTCGGCGACAATTCCCAGATCAAGCTTGGCCGAGAGTTCGATGATGGTGTCCAGAATATGCCGTGAAAGGGCGTCGATACCGATCATGGCCACAAAGCTCTGGTCGATTTTCAGGAAGTCCACATTGAACTGGCGTAGATAACCCAGGCTGGAGTGCCCGGTGCCGAAGTCGTCAATCGCGATCATCACGCCCAGTGCGTGAAGTTGTTCAAACAGCTCAAGCGTAATGTCGTTTGGCTTGATCAATTCGCGCTCGGTCAGTTCCAGCACCAGGTAAATCGAGCCGGGCGCAAAGGCACTCAGGAACGCTCGACAGTCCTTGACCAGTTCCAGGTCCTTGCAATGGCTGGCGGTGATATTGATGCCGATGTGAAAGGGCTCGGCAAACGTTGAAGAAACAGGCCCCAGCAACTGCGCAGTCTGGCGCATGAGCGAACGGGTCATGGGCACGATCAACCCGGAATCTTCGGCGAACGGGATAAACAGATCAGGCCGTACCAGGCCTTCCTTTGGGTGTTTCCAGCGCATTAACACTTCGGTGCCGGACCACTTCTGCGTATCGCCATGCACCACCGGCTGAAAGTAGGGGACAAACTCTTCAGCCGCGAGGGCGCGCTGCATTTCATGAATGGGCGACCATGATCGCCTTTGCAGCGCGTGGCCGATGGCACCCGAGACAACGCCAAAAAAAATCAGCAGGCTGAACAGCGGCGGGTATTCGCTGGCCATGTAACGCCAGTTTTCCCCCTCGGGGAAACCGGCTACGACCGAAAAGGCATAGCGCGAGGACGACAGTTCGCTTTCGGCCAAGGGCAAAGTGGGCAGGGCGCCTTGGTGGACTTTGCCGTCGACGGACAACCAGCTCGGGCCCACTTGCAGCAACAGTATTGTCTTGCGACCAATCAGGCGCAGTACGTTAGTCAAGTGGTAACCGTCCAGCGTCGTCAGCGCCCCCCGTTTCCCCTCATTCAGGCGATACACCAGCACCGCCGTATCGGGGGTGACAGGGTTGCCATTCATTAGCCACAACTTGCCTTGTACATAGTCCTTGGCGTCGACCTTTTGCTGAGCGTCACCGAACAACGAAGTGCAATAAAGGTTGTCGTCCCACACCAGGCTGGCCGAGCGCACAAACGGGCGGCGGGTGACCTGTTCACGCAAGGCCAGTTTCACGTCGTTGCAGTTTTGCCCGGCCAGCGGCAGCAACTCGCTCGCGGACTGCGCCGTGTTGTCCAGCATCAGTTCGAACTGGCGCAGGGCTTCGTCTGCGGTCACCCGTGTGCTTTGCTCAAGAGCACGTCCAGCCTGCATATAGAGAATGGCAAAGCCCAATATAATCGGGAGCAATCCACACAGCAGGCTCACCATAATGCGGATACGCAATGGGCGACGGCGTTTGGCACTCAATGGCATTCGCGAAATCTCTCACACAGAAACAGGGCTCTCAACGGCGGGCAGGACGACAACACGCCTCCCAAAAAGAGTTCAGGTAGTGGCCATGATAGTTGGCCCTCGGCGCTTATGCCGCTCAACGGGTATTCAGGTCGAGCGCCAGTTTGATAAAGGCCAGTGTGGCGGGTGACGACTGACGCTGGTCCAGCACCGCCAGCCCGACTTGGCGAATAACACGGGGCGACAGTGGTTTTTTCACACAGCGACTGTTGAGGTTGTCGGGCAGGGAGCTTTCAGCCACGACCGTCAACGCATCGCCGCGGCTGACCGTGTCCAGCGTGCTGATCAATTGTGAGCAGCGGTAGCGGATGTTCGGTATGAGGCGGGCGGCGCTGAACAGTCGCGACACCAACTCCGATGAGCCTGCCTCAGTCAGCACGAACGGGTCGTTGCACAAGTCGCTCAAGCTCAGAGTGTCCCGACCGGCCAGCGCATGGTCGGCAGGCACCAGTGCGACCATCTGGTCTTCCAGCAGCGCGAAGGTGTCGAAGCGCTCTTCAGGCAGTACCACAAAGCCGATATCGATTCGCCGCTCCTCCAGCCATTGAATCACCTGACGGTCCGGGCCTTCGTCGATGTGGACTTCAATGCCCGGATGCGTCGCGCGGTAGTGCTGCAGGATCTGCGGCAGCAGGCGGATCGACGACGTCGGGCCAAACGAGCCGATGCGCAACGTGCCGCGTTTCATCCCGCGCGCATCGGCCGCTTCCTGGCGCAAGGTGTTGGCCAGCCCGAGCATTGCCCGGGCGCGCAATAACAGTTGTTGGCCAATGTCGCTCAATTCGACTTGGGACTGATGCCGCCGTAACAGTTCCACGCCGAGTTCCTGTTCCAGCGACTTGAGCGCGTGAGACACCGCCGACTGGGAAATCCCCAGGCGATTGGCAGCCGCCGTGAAACCGCGCAGTTCCGCGACCAGCGAAAAGATCTCAAGTTGAGTCAGGGTCATGAGCTTTTACTCATTTTACGATGATCGTTCATTAGTCGAATGATACGTCATCTTCCTTGGCCTGGTTTTGCCTCTCCATGACAATGTTCGTAGAAACAACGACTTCGCACACATCGGTGTATCTGAAACTCGCCGCCGTCACCATGATCTGGGGCGGTACGTTCGTGGCCGGGCGTTTTCTGGCCGACAGTCTCAGCCCGTTGTTCGCCGCCAGTCTCAGGTTTTTGCTGGCCAGCGCGGCGTTGTTGCTGTTTCTGCTGCTGGCCCGAATCCCGTTGATCCGGCCGAACCCGCAACAATGGTTGCGCCTGGCACTACTGGGGTTCTTTGGGATCTTCTTCTACAACCTGTGTTTCTTTTATGGGCTGCATTACATCAACGCCTCGCGAGCCTCGTTGATCGTTGCGCTGAACCCGGCAGTGATCGGCCTCGCCTCATGGCTGATCTTCAAGGAGCGCCTGGGCCGGGCGAAAGTCTTCGGCATCGCGATCTGCATTGCCGGGGCGAGTGTGGTGATTGCCAGTCGTAACCCGCATCTATTGGCCGGCAACGTCGATGCCTGGATCGGTGACCTGCTGATATTCGGCTGCGTGCTCGGCTGGGG
Organism: Pseudomonas sp. GW821-FHT10C09; assembly: GCF_059415465.1. Classification (NCBI taxonomy): domain Bacteria; kingdom Pseudomonadati; phylum Pseudomonadota; class Gammaproteobacteria; order Pseudomonadales; family Pseudomonadaceae; genus Pseudomonas; species Pseudomonas sp. GW821-FHT10C09. Next base: position 207,332 of record NZ_JBWKNG010000001.1, on the reverse strand, counting down.
CATTTATTCGCTGTTCTCCAAAGAACTGAATCAGTCTTTGGGGCCGGTGCAGACGGTGACCTACTCGATTCTGCTGGGCACGGTGATGCTCTGGGTGACCAGTGCCATGCGCGGTGAACTGAATGTCAGCGCGTTGATCAGCCTCGGTCCGCAACAATGGCTGAGCCTGATGTACCTCGGCGTTTTGGGTTCGGCGCTGGCCTACATTGGTTATTACGACGGCATCCGGCAGATCGGCGCGACGCGTTCAGGGGCGTTCATTGCCTTGAACCCACTGACCGCCGTCATCCTCGGCGCACTGTTGCTGGGCGAGCCGTTGACGCTGGCGATGTGCCTTGGCGGCGTGCTGATTCTGGCGGGGATTTTCCTCTGCAATAAACCCCTTGCGCGAGTAGGGGAAAAGGGGATTTGATACAGAAGGCGGACAAACCTATTTACGCTGTGTAGAATCGGGTTACGCATACAATAATAAACGTCTTCTGGCAGCAGAAGCCTCGCCCGCAAGAGCCTTGGGTCGACAATGAAGAGTTTTGGGTTTCAATTGATCTACGGTGACTTCCTCGCCCGCAGCGTGCGGGGCATCTCCTGTGCGCCACCCGCCGGTCTCAGCATTGCTAGCAACTAACACTTTTTAACTGTTAATTCTAAAAGCATGATGAGGCGCCAAAATGGCAGATTTATACGAAAACCCAATGGGCCTGATGGGCTTTGAGTTCATCGAATTCGCATCGCCAACCCCGAACACCCTGGAGCCGATCTTCGAGATCATGGGCTTCACCAAGGTGGCGACCCACCGTTCCAAAAACGTGCACCTGTATCGCCAGGGCGCGATCAACCTGATCCTCAACAACGAACCGCACAGTGTTGCTTCGTACTTCGCGGCCGAGCACGGCCCGTCGGTGTGCGGCATGGCGTTTCGCGTCAAGGATTCGCAGCTTGCCTACAAGCGCGCGCTGGAAATCGGCGCCCAGCCGATCCACATCGAAACCGGCCCGATGGAACTGAACCTGCCGGCGATCAAAGGCATTGGCGGCGCGCCGCTGTACCTGATCGACCGTTTCGGCGAAGGCAGCTCGATCTATGACATCGACTTCGTGTTCATTGAAGGCGTGGACCGCAACCCGGTCGGTGCCGGCCTGAAGATCATCGACCACCTGACCCACAACGTGTATCGCGGTCGCATGGCCTATTGGGCCAACTTCTACGAGAAGCTGTTCAACTTCCGCGAAATTCGCTACTTCGACATCAAGGGCGAATACACCGGCCTGACCTCCAAGGCCATGACCGCGCCGGACGGCATGATCCGCATCCCGCTGAACGAAGAGTCGTCCAAGGGCGCCGGGCAGATCGAAGAGTTCCTGATGCAGTTCAACGGCGAGGGCATCCAGCACGTTGCTTTCCTGTCCGATGACCTGCTCAAGACCTGGGATCACCTGAAAAGCATCGGCATGCGCTTCATGACCGCGCCACCGGAAACCTATTACGAAATGCTCGAAGGTCGTTTGCCAAACCACGGCGAGCCGGTTGATCAACTGCAAGCGCGGGGCATTTTGCTGGACGGTTCGTCCGAGTCGGGTGACAAGCGCCTGCTGTTGCAAATCTTCTCGGAAACCCTGATGGGGCCGGTGTTCTTCGAATTCATCCAGCGTAAAGGCGACGATGGTTTCGGCGAAGGCAACTTCAAGGCGTTGTTTGAATCGATCGAACGGGACCAGGTTCGTCGTGGCGTGCTCGCCACCGAGTAACCCGCCACACCACTAAACAATGTGGGAGCGAGCCTGCTCGCGAATGCAATCGTTCATTCAACATCTTCGTTGACTGATACGACGCCTTCGCGAGCAGGCTCGCTCCCACATTTGTTTTTGGGGTGGGGTTAAGGGCGGCGCTGTCGCATCAGGTGTTTGAAGCCTTCGAACACCAGCACCACCACCGCCAACCAGATCGGAATATAGGTCAACCATTCCCCAGGCTTGATGCTTTCCCCAAGCAGCAACGCCACGCCCAGCAACAACACCGGCTCGACGTAACTCAACAGCCCGAAAAGGCTGAACGGCAACAAGCGGCTGGCGATGATGTAGACCACCAACGCCGACGCGCTGATCACCCCGAGAATCGGAATCAACAGCGACAGCCACGGGTGTTGATCGAACACGCCGAAGCCTTGCTCGCCACTTTGCACAAACCAGAACGCCACCGGCAGCGTCAACGCCATGTCCAGCCACAGACCGCCGAGGTTGTCCGAGGCCAGGCGCTTGCGCACGATGAAATAGGTGGGGTAGCCAATGCACACCAGCAAGGTCGCCCAGGAAAACCCACCGACCTGATACACCTCATTGACCACGCCGAGGCAGGCCAGCACCACGGCGACTTTTTGCAGATAGGACAGACGTTCGCCGTAGGCGATTCGCCCGGTCAGCACCATGGTCAGCGGCAACAGGAAATACCCCAGCGATACGTCCAGGCTGTAGCCGTTAAGCGGCGCCCACATGAACAGCCAGAGTTGCACACCGAGCAGGGCCGAGGAGGCGATCAGGGCGGCGATCAATTTCGGATTCGCCGTGGCGCGTCGGACAATCTCGACCACACGCGTCCATTCGCCGGACACCACCATGAACACGGTCATGCAGGGCACGGTCAGCAGCATGCGCCAGCCAAAAATTTCCACGCCGCTCAAAGGCGTGAGCAACGACGTGTAGTAGTACATGACGGCAAACAGCACCGAGGCCGAAACCGATAAAGCGATACCTTTAGACAAACTGCCCTCGCGAGGTTGAAGGTGAAACGGGGCGCAGAGGATACGTGGTTTTCGTATCAAATATTGTCCGATCGATCAACACAGATCGAATGTGGGAGCGAGCAAGCCCGCTCCCACATTGAATGTTTGTTTCTTCAGGTATTGCGCGGTTTACGGCCCGACACAAAATGGCTCACGTCATTGAACCCCGGCGTCGACGAGTGCCCGGGCACCACCAGCGAATCAATAAACGCCTCATCTTCAGCCGTAATCTTCACCGCTTGCGCCTTGGTGTACGCGTCCCACTGTTCTTCGGTGCGCGGCCCGACAATGGCTGAAGTGACGGCGCCGTTGTTCAATACCCAGGCAATCGCAAATTCGACAATCCCCACGCCACGTTCCTGCGTGTACTGCTGAATCTGCTGGGCAATGCGCAACGACTCAACCCGCCATTCGGTTTCCAGAATGCGTTTGTCTGCGCGCCCGGCGCGGCTGTTGGCGTCCGGCTTCACATCCGGCGCATATTTGCCGCTGAGCACACCCCGGGCCAACGGGCTGTAAGGCACCACGCCGAGGCCGTAATTGTGCGCGGCGGTGATTTGTTCAGTCTCGGCCTGACGGTTGACGATGTTGTACAGCGGCTGGCTGATCACCGGCCGGTCGACGCCCAGTTGATCGGCCACACGGATCACCTCGGCAATGCGCCAGCCACGGTAGTTGGACAAACCCCAATAACGAACCTTGCCCTGGCGAATCAGATCGCCCATCGCCGACACGGTCACTTCCAGCGGCGTGTTGTGGTCTTCGCGGTGCAGGTAATAGATGTCGAGGTAGTCAGTGCCCAAGCGCGTCAGGCTGGCGTCGATGCCATTGAACAGGTGTTTGCGGCTCAAGCCGCTGCGGTTCGGCACACCGTCCACCGGGCCGAAGCCGACCTTGGTCGCCAGCACCCATTCATGGCGATTGCCGGCAATCGCTTCGCCGACGATCTCTTCGGAACGACCGCCGGTGTAAACGTCGGCGGTGTCGATGAAATTGATGCCCTGGTCCCAGGCCTTGTCGATGATCCGCAGGGAATCTTCGGTGCTGGTCTGTTCGCCGAACATCATGGTGCCCAGTGTCAGGGTGGAGACCTGTAAACCCGAATGACCCAGCGTGCGATAGCTCATGAGGAAATCCTTTTACCGGTGGGAGAAAGGCCTCAATCAAATACCAGAACCTGCGTCGGGAGCAATCGGAATATCAGCTCAATTGAGTACCTGTGGGAGCGAGCCTGCTCGCGAATGCAATCGTTCATTCAACATCTTCGTTGACTGATACAACACCTTCGCGAGCAGGCTCGCTCCCACAGGGGTTGGCGGCAATAAACAGACATGTTTAAACGGTCGGGGTCTGTGGGGCTGGAGGCTACATAACCTTGCGCCGTTGCCTACGACTGCGCCAGAATCCGCCGGCTTGTGCGCCTTGGGGCTGGGCTCTATCGTTTGCTCGCCGCTGAAAAACAGCGGTCGGGTTTGGTAGCCCGGTTATCCGGCGCATAGCGCACCTAACACAGGGACTTCTTATCGTCCTCTGTTTATATGGTGGCCATGCGTAGGGCGCTTCCGGGCGCGCCGGGTTGCCAGATAACCGGTCTACCAACCTCCGTATGGCCGCCACCTTCGTTTGGTAGCGAGGGCGATGGCTCCACTTTAAATATCTGGAGTTACATCTATGTTCAAGATCACACCCAACCCACCAGAAACCGACACCGACGACGTTTCCCCCTACGAATCCACTGATTCCAAAAAACTCAACACCGCCGCCGACCGCGCCCTCGATTACTACCTCAAACCGGTCATCCCCAAAGACACCCCACGCAAACCCAGCACTATCTATTCCGTCGGCGCCGACACCGATAACGAAACCCTGCTGGTCAACGCCTGCGAGACGTTGGCGTCAGCGAGCGTCATGTTGAGCGATTTCGCCGGGCAACTGAACGGAACCCAGCGCCACACCCTGCTCGGAATTCAAAACTCCGTGATGCTGGGTGAACTGGCGGTGAACCGGATGCTCGACAACGTCGATCCGCATAGCTAACACACAACCCCTGTGGCGAGGGAGCTTGCTCCCGCTGGGCTGCGCAGCGGCCCCAAAAACTTGCGGCTGCTGCGCACCCGAGCGGGAGCAAGCTCCCTCGCCACAACAGAGTGTCTGCCTTGAGAAATGAAAACGGCCCGAAAGGGCCGTTTTTTGTAGGGGTGAAAAAGGCTTACACCCGCAACGTCCGCGTCATCCGCAGCGCCAGCAAGCTGCCACACACAATCACACCCGCCAGCAGATAAAGCGCAGCATCCGTCGAACCAGTGCTGTCCTTGACCCAACCCACGAGGTACGGGCTGAGGAAACCCGCCATCTGCCCCATGGAGTTGATCAACGCCAAACCACCCGCCGCCGCACCTGCGCTCAACAGCGCCGTCGGCACCGGCCAGAACATCGGCAGGCCGGTGAGGGCGCCCATGGTGGCGATGGTCAGGCCGAGGATCGCAATGGCCGGCGTCGTCGCGAAGTTCACCGCGATCAACAGACCCACCGCGCCCATCAACATCGGCACCACCAAATGCCAGCGACGTTCCTTGCGCAAGTCCGCCGAACGGCCGACCAGCAACATAAACACTGCCGCCAACAGGTACGGAATCGCGCTCAACCAACCAATTACCAGGTTATCGCTGAAACCGAGGTTCTTGATGATCGACGGCAGCCAGAAGTTGATCGCGTACACGCCGCTCTGGATGCAAAAGTAGATCAAACCGAACGCCCAGATCGCCGGGTTCTTGAACACCGCCAGCAACGAATCAGTGGTGGTTTTTGGTTTGTTGGCCAGGTCTTCAGCGTGATCCGCTTCCAGTACCGAACGCTCGAACGGCGTTAGCCATTTGGCGTTGGCGTAGCTGTCGCTCAACAGGAAATAGGCGAGGGCGCCGAGGATCACGGTCGGAATACCTTGCAGCAGGAACATCCACTGCCAACCGGCCAAGCCACCCTGGCCCGCCGCGAAGTGGTTGAGGATCCAGCCAGAGAACGGGCTGCCGAGCAGGCCGGACACCGGGATCGCCGACATGAACAGCGCCATGATGCGGCCACGGCGGAAGGTCGGGAACCATTGCGAGAGATACAGCACCACGCCCGGGAAGAACCCGGCTTCGGCCGCGCCGGTGAACAGGCGCAAGGTGTAGAACTCGGTCGGGGTGGTGACGAACAGCAGGCACGTCGAAAGCGTGCCCCAGACGATCATCATCAACGCGATCCAGCGCCGTGGGCCGAATTTGGTCAGGGCCAGGTTGCTCGGCACGCCGCACAGCACATAGCCGATAAAGAAGATCCCGGCACCAAGGCCGTACACGGTTTCGCTGAATTTCAGTGCGTCGAGCATCTGCAGTTTGGCAAATCCAACGTTCACCCGGTCGAGGTAGTTGAACAGGTAGCAGATGAAGATGAAGGGAATCAAACGCAGGGTAATGCGTTTGTAGACGGCGTTTTTCTCGTCAACGATGGCCTGGGTAGCGGCGGCGCTCTGTGACATGGCGGCTCTCTCTTTATTATGATTTTTTGCGATGCAAGGGTAACGTTGATCGCCCAGTGAGTCTCGGCCACGCTCCGGGTTGTTGTCTTTGTGCCTGAGCACAGGGTTTGCGACCAAGGCCTGTGCGGGTGAACAACCCGTCCCACCCCGTTTTCAAGGATCCCCGTTATGTTCGAACTCGATCACGACCTGGCCCAGGACATCGTCGACCGGGCGATGGCCATCCTGCCGTACAACGTCAACGTCATGGACAGCCAGGGATTGATTCTCGGCAGCGGCGAACCGGAGCGCATCAACACCCGCCACGAGGGCGCGCAACTGGTGCTGGCCAATGGTCGGGTGGTGGAAATCGACGCGCAAACCGCGATTCATCTCAAGGGCGTGCAACCGGGCATCAACTTGCCGCTGTTGCTGGATGGGCGCTTGATTGGCGTGCTTGGCATTACCGGCGAACCCGAGCCATTGCGCACTTATGCCGAGCTGGTGCGGATGACCGCGGAGATGCTGGTCGGCCAGCGCAATCAGCAGGCCGAGCAGCAATGGCGGCGTCAGCGTTGCGATGATCTGCTCGCGTTGCTGCTGAGCGAGGCGGGGGATTCGCCGCGCTTGCTCGATGAGGCGCAGCAGCTGGGGCTCAAGCCGCAGATGACGCGGGTGCCGTATCTGTTTGAATTGGGCATGGACCACGGCCCGGCGCAAACCGTTGAAGCGCTGAGCGCCTGGCTGACCTCGCGCTACCCGGACAGTTGGTGCGTGAGTTCGGCGAAGTCGTCGTTGCTGTGGTGCCGGCCGGCCTCGCAATCCATCGAGAATGATCGGCTGCTGGAAAAACTCGACGGCCTGGGCTGGAACATTCTGCGCATCGCGGTGGGCGGGCAGGCTGATGGGCTGTCGGGGCTACGGCGTTGCTACCGGCGCGTGGGTGATTTGTTGGCGTATGGACGCGATGTGTTACCGCGTTCGCGCTTGCTGACGCTCACTCGGTATCGACTGCCGGTGATGTTGTGGCGACATCGTAACGACGATGCACTGGACGAATTGCTCAAGCCACTGCGCAAGGTCATCGCCAAGGATGGTAACGGCCAACTGCTGGCGACGTTGCGCAGTTGGTGTGATCACGATGGGCAGAGCCAGGCGTGTGCCGACGCGTTGGGGATTCATCGCAATAGCTTGCGGTATCGAATGGAGCGGATTGCCGAGTTGAGTGGGGTTGATCCTCTCAAGCTGGATGGGATGTTGGCGCTTTATCTGGGTGTGCAGCTTCTGCCGCAAACCGACTAGGGTGGTGGATATAAGGACGCCTTCGCGAGCAGGCTCGCTCCCACATTTGGAATGCGCTCCCCTGTGGGAGCGAGCCTGCTCGCGAAGGGGCCAAACCGTTCACCACAAGACTTTGTAGAAATGAACAATAAACGTCACACCCGCTTGTGCAGCGGACTGGCGTTATTGTCCGGGGCTACTGGCAGCATGGAGCGCATTGGAACTGGAGAATTCGCATGAAAATCGTCATCGCCCCCGATTCGTTCAAGGACAGCCTAAGCGCCCAAGGCGTGGCAGACGCCATTGCATTGGGGTTGGCAGACGTCTGGCCGGATGCGCATTTGGTCAAATGCCCGATGGCCGACGGCGGCGAAGGCACGGTCGAGTCGATTCTGGCGGCGTGCGAGGGCGAACTGCGCCGCACACCTGTGCGCGGTCCGCTCGGTGCAACCGTCGACGCCGCCTGGGGCTGGCTGCCGCACAACCACACCGCGATCATCGAAATGGCTGAGGCCAGTGGCCTGCAACTGCTCCCGTTGAGCCAGCGCGACGCGTGCACCAGCAGCACGTTTGGCACCGGTGAGCTGATTAGCGCCGCCCTCGATGCCGGGGCGCAGCGAGTAATTCTGGCGATTGGCGGCAGCGCCACCAACGATGGCGGCGCCGGGGCCATGCAGGCGCTGGGCGTGAGGTTGCTGGATGCGCAGGGGCAAACCCTGGCACCAGGCGGTTTGGCGTTGGCGCAACTGGATCGCATTGATCTGAGCAACATTGACCCGCGTCTGGCTAAAGTGCGCTTCGACATTGCAGCCGATGTCACCAATCCACTGTGCGGTCCCCACGGCGCTTCAGTCATTTTCGGCCCACAAAAAGGCGCATCGCCCGAGCAGGTGCAGCAACTGGATAACGCGCTTGGGCACTTTGCCGAACGGTGCGCTGATGCATTAGGTCGCGACGTCAAGGACGAACCGGGCAGTGGGGCGGCAGGCGGCCTGGGATTTGCCGCCAAGGCATTCCTCGGTGCGCAGTTTCAGGCCGGCGTGGACGTGGTTGCGGAATTGGTCGGGCTGGCTGAAGCCGTGCAGGGCGCCGACCTGGTGATTACCGGCGAAGGGCGATTCGATGCGCAGACCTTGCGTGGCAAGACACCGTTCGGCGTGGCGCGCATTGCCCAACAGCAAGGTGTGCCAGTGATCGTGATCGCGGGCACGTTGGGCGAGGGCTATCAGGCGTTGTACGAGCACGGCATCGATGCAGCGTTTGCCTTGGCCAGTGGCCCGATGACGCTGGAACAGGCGTGCGCCGAGGCGCCACGGTTACTGCAAGATCGCGCGAGCGACATTGCGCGGGTCTGGCGAATCGCTGCTCGCACTGACTGACCCCGATCTGGAGGCAAACAAATTCTCTGTGGCGAGGGAGCAAGCTCCCTCGCCACAAGAGCGTCACCCATTCCGGTGTTTCGTACCCCTCGAAATATATTTCTCCAACCCCCGCAAAAATCCTCATCCCCGGCCGATACAGCCTATAGACGCTCACACCCCCGGTTCGACAGTGGCGCCGAGCTGAAGGGACGCACCCACATCCCTTCAGTGATTTCCGGCAAGGATGCTCGTAGCCTCAACCACCCGAGAATCCTCCTATGTCACTGCGTAATCTGAACATCGCGCCTCGCGCCTTCCTCGGTTTTGCTTTTATTGCCTTGCTCGTCATCGTGCTGGGTGTGTTTGCCGTGAACCGTATGTCGATCATCCGCCAGGCTTCCATTGATATTGAAAGCACGCAGCTGCCCAGTGTCGGCTTTCTAGGCAACATGACCGAAAACGTCCTGCGCCTGCGCATCCTTTCTTTCCGTGTGCTGACCAACCGCGAACCCGCTGCTTTGCAGGAAGCCCAGACACGCATCGGCGTGCTCATCGACAAGGTGCGAAGCGCCCAGGCCAGTTACTCAGCCTTGCCCGCGCAGCCGGACGAAGCTGCACTGTACAAAACCTTCACGGCAACGCTGGACGGTTACCTGCAAGCGCAAAACCAGATGATGGAGCTGTCGCGGCAGAACCAGCTCGACGAAATGCGCACCTTGATCAACACGCGGATCAAGGACGGCACCGATCAAATGGGCGAGCAGTTGAACAAACTGGTGGCCCTTAATAATGGATATGCCAAAGCGGCGGGCGCCGAAGCGGGCGAACACTACAGCAGCGCCATCACCGGCATCGTTGTGGTTGCGGTCATGGCCGCACTGCTGACCGTACTGCTCGCCTGGCTGCTGACCCGCAGCATCGTTACCCCGCTGAACCGCGCGGTGCAGGCGGCCGAAACCATCGCCGGCGGCAACCTGACCAAAGTCATCGAGGTCGACGGCAAGGACGAACCGGCCCGTTTGCTCGGTGCCTTGGCCGCCATGCAAACCAACCTGCGCCAAACCATCGAACAGATCGCCGGTTCAGCCACGCAACTGGGCGCCGCCGCGGAAGAACTCAGCACCGTGACCGAGGAAGCCTCGCGCGGCCTGCAACAGCAAAACAACGAAATCGAACAAGCCGCCACCGCCGTCAACGAAATGACCGCCGCCGTGGAAGAAGTTGCGCGTAATGCGGTATCGACCTCCGAAGCGTCCAGCCAGTCGACCCAGGCCGCCCGCGAAGGCCGTGACCGGGTGGTGGAAACCGTTAACGCGATCCAGACCATGACCCACGACGTGCAAAATACCTCGGTGATGATCGAAGGCCTGGCCGCGCAGGGCCGTGACATCGGCAAAGTGCTGGACGTGATTCGCGCCATCGCCGAACAAACCAACCTGTTGGCGCTCAACGCCGCCATCGAAGCCGCCCGCGCCGGTGAAGCCGGACGGGGTTTTGCCGTGGTCGCGGACGAAGTGCGAGCACTGGCCCATCGCACCGCGCAATCGACCCAGGAAATCGAAAAAATGGTCGCCGGCATTCAGAACGGCACAGGTGAAGCGGTTTCGTCGATGCAGCAAAGCAACCAGCGCACCCAAAGCACCCTGGAAATGGCCCGCGCTGCTGGCGTCGCACTGGAGCAGATCACTCAGTCGATCCACTTGATCAACGAACGCAACCTGGTGATCGCCAGTGCTTCGGAAGAACAGGCGCAGGTGTCCCGCGAAGTCGACCGCAACCTGGTGAACATCCGCGACCTGGCTACCCAGTCGGCGACCGGTGCCAACCAGACCAGCGTCGCCACCCATGAGCTGTCGCGTCTGGCGGTGGATTTGAATGCCATGGTGGCGCGTTTCGTGATTTGAGATAGGGTGAAGGCTGGGAGTCCGCGCGCGACAGGAGAATCACATGCGCTATTCAGCCTTGACCAAACGAATCGCCGGCGATGGAGCGGCAGCCTGGCAGATTCATGACCGAGCGCTGGACATGCGCGAGCAGGGCATTGATGTCCTGCTTCTGTCTATCGGCGATCCGGATTTCGACACGCCACAACCGATTGTCCAGGCCGCCATCGACAGCTTGCAGGCCGGCGACACCCACTACCCGGACGTGCGCGGCAGTCGAGGGCTGCGCAGCAGCATTGCGCGGCGCCATCGCCAGCGCAGTGGTCAAGCGGTGGATGGTGACCATGTGATCGTGTTTCCGGGGGCGCAATGCGCGGTGTATTCGGTTGCGCAATGCCTGCTCGATCCGGGCGACGAGGTGATCGTCGCCGAACCGATGTACGTGACTTACGAAGGCGTGTTCGGCGCTTGTTCTGCGAAAGTAGTGCCCGTGGCGGTGCGTCCGGAGAACGGCTTTCGCGTCGATCCGGCGGATGTCGCGGCACTGATTACGCCGAAAACCCGGGTCATCCTGCTCAACAGTCCCAACAACCCGTCCGGCGCCAGTTTGCCGCTCAACACCTGGCAAGCGCTCGCCGCGTTGTGTGTGCGCCATGACCTGTGGTTGATCAGCGATGAGGTCTACAGCGATTTGTTGTTCGAGGGCGAACACACCAGCCCGGCGAGTCTGCCGGGCATGGCCGAGCGCACCGCGACCATCAACAGCCTGTCCAAATCCCACGCCATGAGTGGCTGGCGGGTCGGTTGGGTGATTGGCCCCAAACCCATGGCTGAGCACCTGGTGAATCTGTCGTTGTGCATGCTGTTCGGGATTCCGGACTTTATCCAGAACGCGGCCCAATTGGCGCTGGATCAGGACCTGCCGGAAGTGGTGTTGATGCGTGAGGAATATCGTCAGCGTCGCGATCTGGTGTGCGCACGGTTGAGCGGTTGTCCGGGGATCAAGCCGATCCGTCCGGATGGCGGCATGTTTGTGATGGTCGATGTGCGCCAGACCGGGCTCGGCGCTCAAGGGTTTGCCGAGCGGTTGCTGGAGGGGTATGGCGTGTCGGTGTTGGCTGGCGAGGCGTTCGGGCCGAGTGCGGCGGGGCATATCCGGATTGGTTTGGTGGTGGATCGGGTGAAACTGGCAGAGGCGTGCCGGCGGATTGCGTTGTGTGCGGCAGATTTGTTGGAAGCCAGGCGGGCCTGAAAGACTTCTAGTGGATTTGATGGCACCTTCGCGAGCAGGCTCGCTCCACATTGGATCTGTGGCGTTCACAAATCCCCTGTGGGAGCGAGCCTGCTCGCGAAAGCGGACTACCAAACGCCGTAGGACTCAGCCCTGCCAAGCCCGGGTGTTCACCAGATTCTTCGGCCGCTCTCCAGCCAGCGCCATCAGCAGATTATCCACCGCACACCGCGCCATCGCCTCCCGCGTCTCATGCGTCGCCGACCCCATGTGCGGCGTTGCCACCACATTGTTCAACGTCATCAACGGCGAATCCGCCTGCAGCGGTTCACGCTCAAACACATCCAGCCCCGCCCCCCGAATCTGCCCGGATCGCAGCGCCTCGATCAGCGCTGCTTCGTCCACCACTTTGCCCCGGGAGATGTTGATGAAAATGCTCTCCGGGCGCATCAAGGCAAACTCCTCGGCGCCGATCAGCCCTTCGGTTTCAGCCGTCAGCGGCAAGGTCAGGCAAATGAAATCGGCCTGCTGCAACAGCTCGGTCAAACTGCGGTACTGCGCATTGAAACGCTGTTCAACCGCCGGTTTCGGCGAATGACTGTGATAGATCACCGGCATGCCAAACCCGAAATGCCCACGCTGCGCCAGGGCCTCACCAATACGACCCATGCCGATGATGCCCAACGTCTTGCCATGCACATCCGTACCGAAATGCACCGGGCCGATGTTGCGCGTCCATTGTCCTTTGCGAACCATGTTCGCCAGTTCCACCACACGCCGGGCGGTCGCCAGAATCAGCGCGAAACCGGTGTCTGCCGTGGTTTCTGTGAGCACATCCGGCGTGTTGCTCAGCAGGATGCGGCGCTCGGTCAGGTAGTCGATGTCGTAGTTGTCGACGCCAACCGACACGCTGGCGATGGCTTCCAGATTTGGCGCCAGGTCCAATAACTGCGCATCCAGTTTCAGGCTCGCGCCGAGCAAACCCTGGGCGCGGGGCAGGGCGTCGCGCAGTTGTTCGAGGCCCTCGGGATTGAGGTTGTCGATCAGCGTCACCTCGGTCTGCTCATGCAGTCGAGCCATGAGCAGCGGCGAGAGTTTCTTGTACAGCACAACCTGCTTTTTCATCGTCATCATCTCAACGTCAAATCAAGGGTGAGCAGCCGCTGGCCGTGGCGCAGCAGCCTTGGCCACGACGCGATCACTGGCGCCGGGCTTGAGGAAAATCGTCAGTACCACGGACAGCATCAACGCACCGCTCATCAGCAGATACGAAGCGCCGGGTGATCCGGTGGAACTGTTCAGGTAGCCGACCAGGTACGAGCCGCCAAATGAGCCGAGCGCGCCCATGCTGTTGATCAACGCCATGGCACCGCCCGCGACGTTGGCCGGGAGGATCTCCGGGACGATGGCGAAAAACGGCCCGTACGGCGCATACATGCAAGCGCCGGCAATCACCAGCAAGGTGTAGGACCACCAGAAATGTTCGGCGCCCAAGGCGTAGGAACCGTAGAACGCGATGGAGGCGATCAGCAGCGGCGGCCAGACGAAGCGTTTGCGCTTCTGCAATTTGTCCGAGCCCCAGGACACCAGCAGCATGCCGATCACGGCCGCCAGATACGGCAACGCCGACAGCCAGCCGGCCTCGATCATGTCCATCTGCGCGCCGGCCTTGAGGATTGACGGCAACCACAGCACGAAGCCGTAGACGCCAATGCTCCAGCAGAAAAACTGCAGCGCCAGGATGATCACCTTCGGCGAACGAAAGGCTTCGGCGTAGTTCTTCACCGCTTTGATCCCGACCTGTTCGGCGGCGAGGGCGCTTTCCAGGTCCTGCTTCTCTTGTTCGCTGAGCCACTTGGCCTGCGCCGGACGATCATCCGCCAGGCGCCACCAGATAAACGCCCACAGCACCGCCGGCAAACCTTCGATGATGAACATCCAGCGCCAGCTGAAATGCTGCACCAGATAGCCCGACACCACCGACATCCAGAGCATGGTCACCGGGTTGCCGAGGATCAGGAACGTGTTGGCCCGTGAGCGTTCGGCACGGGTGAACCAGTGGCACAAGTAGACCAGCATCGCCGGCATGACCGCGGCCTCAACTACGCCGAGCATGAAACGGATGACGACCAGCCAGTAGGCGTTGGAGACGATCCCGGTCAGCGTCGCGAGCCCGCCCCAGAGGATCAGGCTGACGAAAATCAGCTTCTTCACGCTGTGTTTCTGCGCGTAGATCGCGCCCGGCACCTGGAAGAAAAAGTAACCGAGGAAGAACAGCGCGCCGAGCATCGACGACAGGCCCGGCGTGATCATCAGGTCGGCGGCCATGCCCGAGGCGGCGGCGAAGCCATAGTTGGCGCGGTCCAGATACGCCAGGCTGTAGGTGATGAACACGATGGGCATGATGTACCACCAGCGGCGGGTGGCGAGTGAGGCGGTTTTCATGGGTGGTGCTCCTGAGCTTGTTGTTTTTGTCGCAGCAGGTAGTTAAATCTTCAGTGACTTGGAACTAGGTCAGACACAAATCCCCTGTGGGAGCGAGCCTGCTCGCGAAGAGGCCCTCAAATTCAGCAGATAATTCCAGCCGGGTCGGCAGACCTTCCATATCCCCCCGACTCTGCACCGCACGACTGCCAATCCAGTTGGCCCTCCGCACCGCATCGGCAACGCTGTGGTTTTCCAGCAGCGCGCTGATCATCCCGACCGCAAAGCCATCGCCAGCGCCCACCGTATCCACCACGGTTTGCACCGGTACGCCCGCGACAAACCCTTGATCCAGTGGCGTGCGGTAATAGGCGCCATGCGGGCCAAGTTTGATCGCCACCGCTTCAACACCCAGGTCCAGATAAAACGCTGCAATGTCCGCCGGGTCTTCAAACCCGGTCAGCAAGCGGCCTTCACTCAACCCCGGCAGCACCCAATGGGCGAGGGCGGCGAGGCGGTTGATTTCGGTAATCATCAGTTGCTCGCTGGCCCACAGGCTCGGGCGCAAGTTAGGGTCGAACGACACGCTGCGCCCGGCATTGCGCATGCGGGTCATCAGTTCAAAGGACATTTCCCGGGCAGACGCAGACAGCGCCGGTGGAATGCCGGTGGCGTGCAAGTGCCGGGCGTTGAGCAATGACGGAGCGATCGATTGCACCGACAAGTGACTGGCGGCCGAACCACGCCGGAAATACTCGACTGCCGGGTCGCTGCCATCGCCAGTACGGGACTTGAGCTGAAAACCGGTCGGGTGCGTCGGGTCGATGGCGACGTTGCTGCAGTCCAGGCCTTCGTTGCGCAGCGTATCGACGACAAATCGGCCCAATGAGTCAGCGCCCACGCGACTCAACCACGCCACGTTGAAGCCGAGCCGTGAAAGGCCAATCGCGACGTTGCTGTCCGCTCCGGCAATGCGTTTGTGGAACTGGCCAACCTCTGCCAGATCACCGCTGTGTTCGGCGACAAACATCGCCATGGTTTCGCCGAACGAGAGGATATCGAACTCAGACATGAGCGTTCTCCAACCGGGATTGGCCAAGACGGGCGAGGGCGGCGACGTGTTCGGTGGTCAGTTGCACCAGGTCATCGCCTTGCAGCGGGTATTCTGCCGCCCGCATCACACCTTGGGCCATGTGCCGCAGCAGGTGTTCCCACTCATGCACGTCATGGGCGGTTGGCGGGATCGCAACCAGTTTTCCGTCGGCCCGGCGGGTCACGGCTTTGCAGTGCACGTAACCGACATGGCGACCGAGCAACCGTGCAGCGCTGGCGGCGGACTGGTCCTGCCAGTGCCAGTTGCCGATGTCGAAGGTCATCTTGATTGGCAGATTGTGGTGTTCGACTTGGGTAAAAAAGCGTTGAAAGGGTTCGATACGGCCGCCGTGCAAGGTCTGGTCGTTTTCCACCAGCACCTGTATCGGGCTCCGGGCGAGGACGCGGCTGAGTGCCTGAAGATCATTGTTGTCGGTGAAGTAACCCAGGGAGACTTTCAGCCATTTGGCGCCGAACGCTTGGGCACGCTCGAGGGTGGCGGTCAGTTCAGGATTGGGTTTTGACTGACCGGCCAGCCACAGCTCCATGGGCGATGAGTAGATGCTTTCCAGCCCTTGGGCGTGGCTGTTGTCGGCCAGTTGCAGCGGGTTTTCATCGGTCAGCAACTCTTCGCGCCATTCAATTCGCGTAGCGCCGGCAGCGGCCAACACGTTGATAAAACTGCCCTGGCCGCGTTGGCGCACAAGGTCCGCGCCGTAGCTGGACAGGCTGATGGAGACGGGGGGTGTGTTCATTGTTTTTATACCTCTGAAACCGGTTTCATTTTTGTTCAAAAAAAATGCATGGCTGAAAGATGCGGCGTTCTTCAGGGCCCCTTCGCGAGCAGGCTCGCTCCCACAGATGAACGCATTCCAATGTGGGAGCGAGCCTGCTCGCGAAGGGGCCATAACATTCACCGAAGATTCCCAAGGGTCGACCCTCGAACAACCAGCCGCGCCGAAAAATCCAGTGTCCGCACCGCCCCGACATCCCCACGCAACCGCTTGAGCAGACACTCAAACGCACTCGCGCCAATCTCCTCCGTCGGCTGCGCGAGGGCGGTAATCCCACTGCCCACCAACGGATACCAATCCAGATCATCCAGCGCAATCAACCCTACATCCGCAAACAAATTGCACTGCAATTCGCGCAACGAATGAGTACTGGCCAATGCCGCAATGCCATTGGCACAAAACAACGCTTTCGGGCCGGGGCCGGGAGTGTTCAAGAACGTTTTCAGATACGAGGTCAGCTCGCTGCCGGTTTCAACTACGGCACCTTTAAGCGCCGGACGCTGCTCAATCTGCGCCTTGAAACTGCTGACCCGCTCGATCCGGGAACTAGTGCCGTCAAACGGCTCGGTCACCAGCAACACGTCGCGATAACCCCGCTCCTGCAAATGGGCGAGGGCCATTTCCACCGCTGCCGGGTTATCCAGCCCGACCAGGTCACTCTCAAGCTGCTCGACTTTGCGATCCACCAGCACCATCGGCATCTCGCGATGCAGTTCGCGCAGTTCATCGCGGTGATGACCCAAAGTGTTCACGATCAGGCCTTCGATGTTGTACGAGCGCAGCAACGCCAGGTGCTGACGTTCCTGCTCATCGTCGCGATCGGTGTTGCACACCACCAGGCTGTAGCCGTGCTGACGGCAGGCGGTTTCCACGCCGTGCATCACGGCAATCGAATAAGGGTTACGGATATCGGCCACCAGCATGCCGATCAGGCGGGTTCGTCCGCGCTTCAGACCTCGGGCCATCTGGTTGGGGCGGTAGCCGAGTTGGGCAATTGCCTGCTCGATGCGC
Source organism: Pseudomonas sp. GW821-FHT10C09 (assembly GCF_059415465.1). Taxonomy (NCBI): domain Bacteria; kingdom Pseudomonadati; phylum Pseudomonadota; class Gammaproteobacteria; order Pseudomonadales; family Pseudomonadaceae; genus Pseudomonas; species Pseudomonas sp. GW821-FHT10C09. The sequence continues at coordinate 189,980 of NZ_JBWKNG010000001.1, read as the reverse complement.
AGGGCGGTGGCATCGGAGAGCAGGGCGCGGTCGTCGCCGATGAAGCGCGAGACGCTGGCCTTGGAGACGCCGGCGTGTTCAGCAACGTCGAGCATGGTGACGCGGCTGCGCTGGGCGGCGGAGAAATCGTTCAAGGGGACGACCTTTTTATTGGAGTTGACAGGTTCAGGTACTTTGTACTGAAACCGGTTTCAGGAAACTCCATTAATGGTCTTTCGTCAAGCAGGTCGTGCCTGTGCGCAGCGCAAGGAAGGCTGGTATTCCGATAAACGGTCGCAATACCTGTCAGATCTGACAGTAGGCGCCCAGGAGATAAGCGGGTCTAATTTCTTCAGGGTTCACCCGATCATTCTGAACCGGAGAACAGCAGATGGCATCGACAAATGCAGGAATTGGTGTGTTCGCCCGAGCTTTCACGGTGGAGGGGGTAGATCCAAATGACCCCACGGCGCAGTTGCCAGCTGATGCAGCAACCAATGGTGTGAATCTGAACATCCCCCTGTGGGACGCGCCATCCGTTGTGGTCGGGAACAGCGATTTACTGGAAATCTGGGTAATGGAACCGGGCGTTGCACTTGAAACGCTTTTCTACAGCAATCGTTTTCCTGTCCCGGTCACCATCCCGGCACGGTTCCATCTGCCGGCCCAATACCTGCGACGCCCAGGCGAGATCAGCCTGCGGTACCGGGTGACATCGGGAGACACTGGCAACGAGGACTCAGCGTTGCCACAACGATTCACCTTGAAGGTTCAACTACCGATCAATTTGTTGGAGCCGGAGTTCCCCAACGCCACATTGTGGGGGTACCTCTATTGCAAGACTGTCCCGCCCATGTGGGAGGAAATTCGGGTTCGTATCCCACCACAAGCGGGCAAGTTCGAACGCGACGATGAGTGCTTCCTGGATTGGGAGTCTTTCGAAAGTTTGAATGGCGTCGGCGCCGTCCCGGACACCTCCACACGTTTCAGCATGACGTTAACGGCTGACCACGCGGCTAATGGCTTCGACTTTGTTCTCGAACGGTATGACAGACTGATCAAGCCAATAAATGGGCTGGGTTCGGCATTGGTTAGTTACTCAATTTATCGTAATGGCATTCCAACGGGAAGATCCGCTGTAGGGCTCGTCAAGATCGATCGTGTTATTCCAGGGGATATAACTTTTTGTGGTCCGTGAAACATTGAAAGAGCAGCAAGTTGCAAGTGTTTAACGTTTAACAGCGTTTTAATCTTAAAGACGTCAATGCCAGATTATCGGAGCATGCAGCCAGCAGTCGCGCGGTTCTCCATCGGGCAATTACGTGTGCGTGTCAATGATTAACTCATCGATGGAGAGTACGAAAATGAATATGCAAGTTAAAACAGGTGGCGGGATTCTGGCTTTACCACCCACCATTGTCGGCCAATTGCCGGATGGTCGCCTGACTCGTCAGCAACTTATGGTAGATAAGCAAATAACGGTGCAATTAGCCGATGTTGACGATAAAGGCACGGACGGCGCGGCCAAAATTGAACTCATGGTGTTTCCGAAAGGTGTAACCCCCGTCGTGTTTGACCCAACTTATGTAGTACTTACCAAGAACAAAGACGAACAGACCGGGGGGGACTGGTCATTTCCGATTGATTTCGATATTGCCACCACCGTGCTGATTGATAAGTTTGATACGAACGGTGAGTATGCGTCTTACGAAATGGCTTTCTTCATTTACGATGCCTTTGGAAACGTCGATACCTCGACTACATTCGCCGAAGTCCTGGTCGACTTGACTGCACCTTACCAACCGCAACCCGGCCGAGGCAACGGCACGGGCACACGGCCGACGTCCGTAGCGCTGACAGGCGTGCCTGCCGTCATTGACGACGCCTGGTTGAACGACCCCGCCAACGCAGGTGGCCTGAGCCTGACCATTCCCACTGGCTATAGAAAATTTGAAGCGGGTAACGACAAGGTCAACTTTTACTTCTCTGTACAAACCACCTTCCCATTGATGCAAGGCGAAGGGGCCGCCGTTTCCGACTTTCCTCTGCCGGTGGGTGGCGTGATTAACATTCCGCTAGCGTATCTGAGTGCCTTGGCTGAGGGCGCCTACTTTTCTTCCTACAACCTCACCGACCTGGCGGGCAACATCAGCAATAACGCTAACATCACTAACGCATTCAGAAGGGTCAAGACACCGGCGCCCGTCCTGAAAGCGCCAACAATTCCGATCACCGGAGCGAATGGCCTTACACCGATCACCCTGCCGTTGCTCACGCCGCCAACTAAAGCAATCATGGAAATCGAAATTCCACTGAATTCGTTGCCCGGTGATCGGATCAGCCCACTCATCGAATCAGATGCAGGGATTTTTAGCTTGCCGGATCAACAAATTCCACCCGTCGGCACTCCAGGCCCGCTCAAATTCGAAATGGACTACGATTTTTTTGCGCAGGTTTTTGGCGATGCAAATGGGGCCGATGACGTCGAGTTCAGTTTCCGGTATGAACTGCATCGCATAGGCCTGGTGCCCATTCCTGTTTCGCAAGACAGCGTTGGTGTCGTTGGCCTTCAGTACGCAGGGCCAGAACAACCCAACCTGCCAGACCTGGAAAACCCAAACATTCCGCCGGTGGTGATCCAGGGCGCCGGCACACCGCCACCAACCCCCAACACCCTTGGCCCAGCTCAAGCAGGCAACGCGGCTGCCATGAACTGGCCTGTATGGACCGACTCGAATCGACAGGTCACTGGCCGTGAAATCGTCAAGTTCTACTACCAGGGCAAACTGGTGGGTGGTCCGATCCCCGTGCGTGTTGGCGATACAACCGTCACCGCCAGCTTGCCGTGGCCGACGATTCAGGCTGAAGGGAACGGTATTGGCGCTAATGCCCGAGAGGCTTACGTGACCATCGAATACCCTGGCAGCGACAACGTGATGAAACAGCAGACCACCACCAAAGTCGATGTGTCTGCGATTGTGATCAATCTGCCGGTTGCACAAATTATCGTCTCTGCCTTCAGAACGGCAACCACTGTGGTGCCGGAGCGTGTTGTGACCAGCATCAACTGCCCAAGCCTCAACCACCCGACGGTGGCGAATGGCGCGATGCCGCCTTATCAGCCGCGCCAGTTGCGGATCAGGATCCGTCGCGATATCAACATCCCGACGGGTGCCATGGTCAATCTGGATTTTGAAGGGCGGACAACCAACGCGGTGGGCGGGCCTTCCATCCAAGGCACACAGATTACCGCTTCATTACCGATGCCGGCGACGGGTGACCTGGAGTTCAGGCTCACGAACTACACAGCGATCAGGACGGTCCAGTTGCCAAGCACTGTTGCGGGTCAACGTCCTGCTACCCGCTATGCGCGGATCGCTTACACCGTCAACGGGGTTGTGTCCGAGACTATTGTGCCCGTGGCGCTGTTGAACTCGAGCCTGGTGTATTGCGAGCAAGAGCGTCCTGAAACTCCTTAACTGAGCTTCAAGTAAAACTTCTTACTGTTGGAGGCGGCACTAGTTGTCGTCTCCATCAGTGGAAGCGAAGTGTTGTACGTCCAGATACGGAGCCTCGCACATCAAAAATGGATAAGTCGTACGCACACAAAGATTTGTCCTACATATCACTGGGTAGGTAAACCGTAGTCTGGCGGCCGTTTTAGTCCGGCTCGTGCACCGTTTGAGTCGGAGACTTGTTCCTGACGGAATGCTATCGAGTAGGGCTCAACTATGTCGTCAAAGTCGCAACTTCCATTACCCCAAACATCAATCGGCATCTGGACATTATCGTTTATGTCCTTGATGTTGAATTCATCACTGATTCAGGCTGCCACCGTCCCTACGGGCACCAGCCAGTCCATCGACGCCACTACCCCCGTTGAGACCTGGCAACTTCAAACCAACGCCGCACTGCTCGGCTCCGGAGCTACAACGCTAGGTATCACCAGTGCACCGGGTGGGACAGTCAACCTGAGCAACTCGAGCACGACCACCGACGGAACAGGTGGTTTTGTCCACGGGATTACCCTGACAAACGCCAGCGCCACGCTGAGCAACTCAACGGTGACCAGTGCCACCGGAATGGGGATATCGGCTGTACGCGGTGTCGCAAGCGTCGGCGGTTCCAAGGTCACCCTGCGTGACCGGTCTGTTGTTCGAGGTTTCCAAGGGGGTATCGCGGGCAACCGTTTCAGTGACATCAACATCCAGAACTCGACCGTCGAAGGCACCGGTGCCAACAGCTTCGGGGTTCGCGTGCTTGAGGGGTCATTGGTGGCCAGCGGTAGCACGATTACCGGGGGGCTCAACGGCGTGACCGTGGGCACTGACACTCTGGCAACGACGGTCATTCCTACGACGATCGTCCTGGACAGTACTCGGGTGGAAGGCAAGACCGGCTCGGCCATTGTGGTCGGCATCAATGCGCCGAACTTTCCAACCGTGGCCAACATCCAGGTACGCAATCGCTCGACCCTGGCTTCCGGTAACAACACGGTGCTGGAAGTCCGCCCGGGCGCGTCGGCCAATTTTCTGGTTGATAACAGCGACTTGACCGGCAGTGTGGTGGTCGCCGCGGGTAGTTCAGCCGACGTCACGTTGCAAAACAATGCGTCATTGGTGGGTGATTTACAGAACGTGACCTCTGCAACACTCAACAATCAGGCGCGGATGACCGGCAACGTGTTGGGCGCCTCCAGCGTGGTCATCGACAACGCATCTACGCTGAACGGCAATCTGCAAAATGTGACCAATGCAAGAATCGACCACCAGAGCGTGGTGACGGGCAACGTGGTGGACGGCGCGAGCGTGGTGATCGACAACGCGTCTACGCTCAACGGCAATCTGCAAAATGTGGCCAATGCAACAATCAACAACCGGAGCGTGATGAATGGCAACGTAGTGGGCGCCGCGAGCGTAGTGATCGATAACGCCTCGACGTTCACCGGCAATTTGCAGGACGTGGCCCATGCCACGATCAGCAACCAGAGCGTGATGACCGGGAATGTCAACGCTGCCGCTGACAGCATTGCCGATCTGACATTAAGCAACGGCGCCAGCCTGACCGGTCAGGTGAACAATGTCGCCAATTTCTCGATCGGCAATAGTGCGCTGTGGCAAATGACTGACAGCCAGTCAGTTAACAACCTCACGCTCAATAATGGCGGGCGAGTACGCTTTGGCGGGAATCAGGACTACTTCCAGCTGAACGTGGCCAACCTGGCAGGCAGCGGTACGTTCGAGATGGGTACGGATTTCAACAGGGGTGTCAGCGACCTGTTGAATGTCACCGGCAGCGCAGCCGGCAATCATCAGTTACTGGTGACCAGTACAGGCCTTGAACCGGTCAATGACTCGTCGATCAAGGTCGTGCAGAGCGTCGCAGGCAGTGCTCAGTATGGCCTGGTCAACGATCGGGTCGACGTGGGTGCATTCACTTACCGCTTGGCCAAGCAAGGTGATGACTGGTACCTGCAACCCGATAAAACAGTCGTCAGCACGCCGACCCGCACCGCCCTGGCAATTAACGCCGCAGCGCCGACAGTGGGCTGGGGCGAGATTGTTTTAGTGAGCAACCGGATGGGGGATCTGCGCAAACTTGAGGTGCAAACAGGGGCTTGGGTTCGTTCTTTTGGTAGTCGGTACAGCATCAGCAACAACGCTTACGGCGATGGTTACAGCCAGAACCAGTACGGGCTTTCGATGGGGGTCGACACCCCCGTACAGATTGCAGGCGAGCAGGTATTACTGGGCGTGTTTGCCGGCTACAGCAAGTCGAACCTCGATTTGAGTCGCGGCAGTGCCGGTGAAATCGATAGCACGTCCCTTGGCCTCTATGGCACGTGGCTGGGCAATAGCGGTTATTACCTGGATACCGTGGCCAAACTTAATCATTTCCGCAACGATGCCAAGGTATCGATGAGTGATGGCAGTCAAACCAAAGGTCATTACAACAACTTGGGTGCGAGTGTGTCCGGCGAGTTTGGCAAGCACATCGACATCAGCGACGGGTATTACGCAGAAGTGTTTACCCTGTGGCAGGGCGCCGCCGTGCAAGGCAAGAATTTCAATCTGGACAACGGTTTGAATGTTGATGCCGACACCACGCGTTCGCTGCTGGGCAAGGCGGGTGTGACGCTGGGGCGCGCCATGACACTGGCCAACGGGAGCGTTTTGCAACCGCGTATTCGGACAGCCGTTGTTCGTGAATTCGTGAACAATAACGAAGTGCGAGTCAACAACAACAAGTTTAACAATGACCTGTCGGGCAACCGGCTCGAAGTCGGGGCCGGTGGTTCATGGACATTGAACAATCGCTGGCAACTCCATGCAGAACTGGAAACCAGTAAAGGTGACAATGTCACCAAAGACTATGGTGTGAACATGGGGGCTCATTACTCGTTCTGAGTGTGACGTAAAAAAGGGAAGCGCTGGCTTCCCTTTTTTATTGATAGCACTGTGAACTATCCTGCTTTTCGTACTTGAAAGTCACCTTTGATAATAAAGGTCTTACCGTTAGTATTTGGCAGTTCGAGGTTGACATTGAAGGAGCCTTTGACGTTTTCCCCTGACGCTGGCTCCAGTTTGATTTCGCCCGAATCACCTTCGTAAATAGTGCCGTCTTCGTCTTTGAAGCTAAAGCTCACGTCTGCGCGAGTTTTCAGTGAATGCACACCCGTTTCGAAATCGCCGGGTACGCACATATGGATTTCTCGAACAGGCGAGCTTTTAGCTCTTGTTTTTGGGGTTGGCCGTTCAACGGCAGTAATCTTAACGGTGTCAATTTTATTGAGGCCTGCTTTAAGCTTGTCGATGAATCGGGAAGTAGCGACAAATGCCGGAATTTCTTTGTGAGTTGCAAAAACGTCGGCAGTGACATAATTGCCCTCTGCAAAGCTGATACGTTTAATGACAGCGTTCATGGATTCGGTCTCCGTTACGTTAAGTAAGGTATCCAAAGGCCATGCTCGGCCCTAATCCTGGATGCACTATAAAAGCCCGTTAGGGGGTAGGTTGTAAACTGTCATTGTTGACAGTTTACAAGGGCTGGCATTCGTGAAATTAATGACGAAACCATGGCGCAAGATGTCTGCTGGCAGGTCCTTGTCGCGCTCTTCTCTATACCGTGACCGGCAACCAGACAGCACATAGCAACAACACGCTCATCCCTCTATTGAAATACGTTTGCGCGGCGGGTGAGCGCAACAATTTGCCAGACTTCGCCCCCACTATCGCCCAGCCCCCCACACACGGCAGTGATACCAAAAAGAACACCAGCGACAATTGCATCACTTGCAGCATTTTTCCTGCACTGCTCCCGGAAAAAACACCGACCACGGCCAACGCCATCATCCAGGTCTTTGGGTTTATCCATTGGAGCCCGGCCGCGCTCCATAATCCGAGTCGAGGCGTGCCGGACGTGGACTGTGGATCGATTCTGTCTGGCGGCGAACGAAAAATCTGCCACGCCAGGTAACTGAGCCAGACAATGCCGGCCCATCGCAGGGATGTTTCTATAAGGGGATGAGCGTTCAAGGCTTGCCCGAAACCGCTGCCTACCAGCAATACAACCAGCGCGGCACTGGTGCACGCACCGAAAATGATCGGCAAAGTCGCCTTGAAGCCATACCGGGCGCTGTTGCTCAGCACCAGAATGTTGGTCGGTCCCGGCGTGATGGACGCGACAAAAGCGAACAGCACAAACGGCAACAACGTGGGGAAAGTGGACGACATGACAATGGGCTCCGTGAATGATCTCAGGAGCTGATCCTCACAAAGTCGGCCTCACGCGTCTGGAAGATTTGAGCAGCGCTTGCGGTACATGGCCGGCGTCATGCCATACGCCCGCACAAACCAGCGCCCCAGATGGCTCTGATCGGCAAAACCCAGTTCCATCGCCACCGTCGCCGGCTGTTCGCCACGGGCCAACAGGCGTCGGGCAGTGGCCAGGCGCAGTTGCACCAGGTACGCATGGGGCGCCATGCCGTAGGCTGCTTTGAACGCGCGGGTCAGGCGGAATCGGTCGACACCGGTTGCCGCCGCCACCTGATCGAGACCGATGTCGAATCGGGCGTTGGCGTGCAAGTACTCCCGGGCTTTTTGCGCAACCAGCGGCAGGCGCGGGTCTTGGGCATAACGGGTGCGCCAGTGCAGGTGGCTGGTCAGGCGTTCAAGCAACCCGTCGAGGGCGGTCTGGCGCACGATCTTCAGTTCGCCGCCATGCAGGGTCTGGAAGGCGAGGCTGGTGGCGTGGGCCAGTCGTGCGTCGCTGGCCAGTGTGTTGGCGAAACTCAATTGACTGTTGTCGGGGGCAGTTTCGAATACCGCACTCAGTTCGCGCCTGAGCCACTGTGGATCGAGGTACAGCATGCGATAGGTGAAGCCATCCTCGGTTGGCGCTTCGCCGTCGTGGATGTCGCCTGGTTCGAGCAAAAACACCTTGCCCGGCGTGCTTTGGTGGCGGGTACGCCGGCAATTGAATTGCTGGACGCCTTGCTCGGTCACGCCCACCAGATAGCTGTCGTGCCAGTGCGGATCGTAAGCGTGGCCTTCGAAATGCGCGCGCAGGGTCTCGATGCCGGTGTCGGCATCCTGGGCCAGGTCGATCCAGTTGTGAGGGGCCATGAGCACCTGAAAGAAAGTGTATGACCCTGGCAGGTTAGCGCGGGATGGGGGGAGAGAGTCTAGAAGGTTTGTGCGCCCCCGGTAGTCCCAACGAGTTTTTGGGGCTACCGGGGGTATGGCACCGACTGATGTTACTTACGCCAAACGAACTGACCATTTTCCACCGATACCTTTTTATCGGGACTGCCTATGCCTACAGCTTCGAAAGTCAGACTACCTACAAAAAGATCTTCTGTCGGGTCAAATTCGAGATCAAGCGTGCCTCTGATCGCTTTAAAAACCTCAGGGGCCTGATTCGGTGTGAAGTACGTGGCGACAATCTCATCATTATCGGTGCCGAATGAATGGTTCCCGGCCTTAAGGCTTTCCTTGATACGGAGGACAATTTGGTGTTGTTTGGGTGGAAGCAGTTCCCAAACCGTCTGAACTGCAACGAGTTCCAAATGCTGATCAATGAGCTTGACAGCAACGCTGTCAGACTTGAATTTATCGCTGATGCCGCCTTTCAAATCTGCACTGAGCGTGTTTTCGTTCACCTGGGCAATGGCGGTGGCTGAGAGTGTCGATTCTTGAGGTTGTTTAGTAGGCATGGTGTTGCTCCTTGGCCAATGGATTCGGCAGGAAAGGAATTCCTGTATGCCCAAACATAAGTCAAAGACTATTGCAGCGAAACTGTCAAATATGACAGGTATAAAGGATTGGATTGCTATCGCGTTTCGCGGTTAGTCACCCAAAAAGCCCCGCTGCGATGTTGATTGAAAAGCCGAGAATTGCCGTGTTGAACAGAAAACCGATCAGCGACTGCGCCAATACAATCTTGCGCATGTCCCGGGTCGCCACGCCGACATCCGAGGTCTGCACCGCCACCCCGATGGTGAACGAGAAGTACAGGAAGTCCCAATAGTTAGGCGTTTCCAGTCCTTCCGCAAAGCGTAGTGCCAGGTCTTTTCCATCCCACGTGTAGAACAAACGGGCGTAGTGCACGCTGAAGATGACCCCGATCAGCAACCACGACCCGATGACAGTGAGCCCGGTAAAGCCGTAATGCAGGAGCTTACGGGTGGTTTCCAGGTCTTTACTGCCTGCCAGCTCGAAGGTGATGGTGGCGAGGCTGGCGATCGCGGCGATACACACCACAAACAGGACCAACCCGGCGTTTTCGTCTTCGATCTCGGCGATGCGCTTAACGTCCGGGGCCTTGGCGCGGGCGGCGAGCCAGAGCATGAGGATCAGGTAAGTCCAGACCCCGGCGTTCCAGCCGATGAGGATTTTGCTGATCACCGAATCGGCGGGAGCCAGAATGCCTGCCGCGAGGCCGAGGGTGGCGGCAGAGGACAGGCGAGGGTGGGTGTGGGTGAGGTAGGGCATGAAGACTCGATGCGTCAGGGCTGTGCAAACACCTTAGCCCAGCGCAGTCGGTTGTGACCACAAAGCTCAGAGCGACGCGGTCCATTGTGGGAGTGAGCCTGCTCGCGAAAGCGGAGTGTCAGCCAACATCAATGTTGAATGTGCAACCGCTTTCGCGAGCAGGCTCGCTCCCACAGGGATTGCATTCTCGCCAGACAACCGGGCTGCGAGCAAAAAAAAACCCTGAATTCAGGGGCTCTTTTTAGCGTGGTGAAGACACCACCAGCATCTGGCCAGGCTTCAGCGCCTGGCCAACGCGCGGGTTCCAGCGCTTGAGGTGCTGCATCTCGACATTGAAGCGCTTGGCGACGATGTACAGCGAATCGCCTTGCTGGACCTTGTATTGGGTCTGCGACTTCTTTTTGTCGGCTTTGCTGTTGGCGGCCACGACCGTGTTGACGCGGCCACCGCTGCGCTTGGTGTTGTCTTGCATCACCAGGGTCTGACCCGTCTTGAGGTGCTTGCCCGTCAACTTGTTCCAGCGTTGCAAGTCTTCGACGTCGACTTTGTTGGCCTTGGCGATGGTGCCGAGGTTGTCGCCGCGTTTGACCCGGTAGGTGGTGCGCTTGACGCTGGCGAGTTGAACATCGTCTGCGCCTTCGAAGACCGGTTTGCGAGGCTTCTTGCTGATCAACTCTTCCGGACGCATGGTCGACAGGCTGGTGGTCAGCAACTGCGCCTTGGACGTTGGCACCAGCAAGTGCTGGGGACCATCGAGGGTGGTGCGCTGTTTGAACGCCGGATTGAGCTGGAACAGTTCGTCTTCGTCGATGTTGGCAACCTCGGCAACCTTGGACAGGTCCATGCGCTGGTTGATTTCGACGACCTGGAAGTACGGTTCGTTGGCGATCGGGCTGAGGTTCACACCGTACGCTTCGGGCGCCAGGACCACTTGCGACAAGGCCAGCAGCTTCGGCACATACGCTTGGGTTTCTGCCGGCAGCGGAAGGTTCCAGTAATCGGTCGGCAGGCCGAGCCTTTCATTGCGCTCGATAGCCCGGCTGACAGTGCCTTCACCGGCGTTGTAGGCGGCGAGGGCGAGCAGCCAGTCACCGTTGAACATGTCATGCAGGCGGGTCAGGTAATCCATGGCCGCGGTGGTCGAGGCGGTAATGTCGCGTCGGCCATCATAGGCACGGGTCTGGCGCAGGTTGTAGTAACGCCCGGTGGAAGGGATGAACTGCCAAAGACCCACCGCGTCGGCCCGGGAATAGGCCATCGGGTTGTAGGCGCTTTCAATCACTGGCAGCAGCGCCAGTTCCAGCGGCATGTTGCGTTCTTCAAGGCGTTCGATGATGTAGTGAATGTACAGGCTGCCGCGCTCGCCGGCATTTTCAAGGAAGGACGGGTTACTGGCGAACCACAGTCGCTGTTGCTCGATACGCGGGTTGACGCCCAGGCCGTCCTGCAACTGGAAACCCTGGCGCATGCGCTCCCAGACGTCCTGCGGTACTTGCGGCGAGGGTTTTTCGCTGAGCCAGATCGGCTTCTGTTTGGCGCGAGCGGCGATATTCGGGGTATGTGCCGCGTCGGTCTGCGGCACATGGCTGGAACAGCCCGCCAGAGTGGCGGACACAGCCACCGCGATGGCTTGAGCCAAGCGGGTCAATGCGTCTGAATTGATGGCTTTACGAATAGATGACGACATTGGCTGGAAGTAAGTTCCGGGCAAAAATGTCGGCCGATTCTAGAAAGGGTACCCCCTGCGGTCAACCATTCAGAATTTTCATTGCAATAGGATGACGGTCTAGAACGTATCTTTCCAAGCCCGCAACGCAGCAAAAACCGCACTCGGAGCCCGGTTATTGGGGCCATTCCGTTCGTCCACTTTTTCTTTAACAGATGTTTCATCAACCCGTAAAAACGGATTGGTGAGCTTTTCCAGGGCCAGGGTCGACGGCAGGGTCATGATTCCGGCGGCGCGTTGTTGGGTCACTTTTTCGAGGCGCTCGGCGGTGTCGCGGTTGTCTGGCTCGACCGCTGCGGCAAACTTGAGGTTGCTCAGGGTGTATTCGTGGGTGCAATACACCAGCGTGTCTTCGGGCAATGCAGCCAGGCGTGTCAGCGAGGTGTGCATCTGCTGCGGCGTGCCTTCGAACAAGCGGCCGCAACCGGCGGCAAACAGGGTGTCACCGCAGAACAGCAGGCCATGATGATAATAGGCAATGTGCCCCAGGGTATGGCCGGGGACGGCGTACACATCGAAGTCCCAGCCGAGCACGCTGACCCGGTCGTTGTCCTTGAGCGCGATGTCCCGCTGCGGGATGGATTCGCTGGCCGGGCCGTAGACTGTCGCGTCTGTCGCTTTTTTCAGCTGCTCGACGCCACCGACGTGGTCATGGTGGTGATGAGTGATCAGAATATCGCTCAATACCCAGCCCGGATGTGCCGCAAGCCAGGCCTGCACGGGGGCGGCATCGCCCGGATCGACCACGGCGCAGCGCTGAGTACGGTGGTCTTGTAACAACCAGATGTAGTTGTCGGTGAAGGCGGGCAGGGCACTGATCTGTATCATCGTCGGATTCGCCAAGCGGAAAACAATGGCGCATCTTAGAACTTCCTGGCGCGTTGGAGAATGCAATGACCGATAAAGCGTTCGCTCAGGCTGATCCCGAGTGGCTGACATTGATCAGCGCGGCCCGTGAATGGCTGTCCGGCCCTATCGGGCAATTTTTGCTGGACGAAGAACGACGCATGCTCGAAGACGAGTTGGGGCGCTTCTTCGGCGGTTACCTGGTGCATTACGGTCCGTCGGCCCAGACGCCACCGTCGGCGCCGCAAGTGCAGCGCAATGTGCGCCTCGGTGCACCGTTGCCCGGCGTCGAGATCGTATGTGAAGAACAAGCCTGGCCGTTGAGCGAGCACGCCGCCGACGTGGTGGTGTTGCAGCATGGGCTGGATTTCTGCCTGTCGCCCCACGGTTTGCTGCGTGAAGCGGCGAGCAGCGTGCGGCCCGGTGGGCATTTGCTGATCATCGGCATCAATCCCTGGAGCACTTGGGGGCTGCGTCATGTGTTCGCCCATGACGCCATGCGCAAGGCGCGCTGTATCTCGCCATCGCGCGTTGCCGACTGGCTGAACCTGCTGGGTTTCGCGCTGGAGAAACGCCGCTTCGGGTGCTATCGTCCGCCGCTTGCGTCACCCGCCTGGCAAGCTCGTCTGGCCGGTTGGGAACGCAAGGCCGGTGACTGGCAACTGTCGGGTGGCGGCTTCTATTTATTGGTGGCGCGCAAGATTGTCGTGGGTTTGCGTCCACTGCGTCAGGAACGGCGCGAACCGATGGGCAAGCTGATTCCCTTGCCGATGGCCAAGGTCAATCGCCGTCGCATCGACCCGTAATACTGTTTATTTTCCCGACCGGGTCAGTCCCGGCCTCGGGCATCGTCGATCACGGATCGGCGAGCCACCGCATTTTCTGGATAGATTGGCATGAGCGATAGCGTAGAACTCTTCACCGACGGCGCCTGCAAAGGCAACCCGGGCCCTGGCGGCTGGGGCGCACTGCTGGTGTGCAAAGGCGTTGAAAAGGAACTGTGGGGCGGCGAAGCCAACACCACCAACAACCGCATGGAGCTGATGGGCGCGATTCGTGGCCTCGAAGAGCTCAAGCGCTCCTGCGACGTGTTGCTGGTGACTGACTCGCAGTACGTGATGAAAGGCATCAACGAATGGATGGACAACTGGAAGAAACGCGGCTGGAAAACAGCGGCGAAAGAACCGGTTAAAAATGCTGATCTGTGGAAGTTGCTGGATGAGCAGGTCAATCGCCACAAAGTCACCTGGAAATGGGTGCGTGGGCACATTGGTCACCACGGTAACGAACGGGCTGACCAGTTGGCCAACCGTGGGGTGGATGAAGTGCGCGGGTACAAGCAGGCCTGAGTGGGCGTATGTCGAAATACCGGGTCATGGCCATTCGCGAGCAGGCTCGCTCCCACATTGGAACTCGGTCAAGTGTGAGAGCGAGCCGGCTCGCGAAGGCCGTGACACGGTCTACCTGAAACACCTGGGCGAGCGTGTTAACATCGCCGCTTTTGCACGATTGACCCGTTGAGAGCTGAGCACTGATGGCCACCAGATCCGTTGTACTCGATACCGAAACCACCGGCATGCCGGTGACCGACGGCCACCGGATTATCGAAATCGGTTGTGTCGAGTTGATTGGTCGGCGCCTGACGGGCCGGCATTTTCACGTTTACCTGCAACCGGATCGCGAGAGTGACGAAGGCGCCATTGGCGTCCACGGCATCACCAATGAATTCCTGGTGGGCAAGCCGCGCTTCACTGAAGTGGCCGATGAGTTCTTTGAATTCATCAAAGGCGCGCAGCTGATCATCCATAACGCAGCGTTCGACGTTGGTTTCATCAACAACGAATTCGCCCTGATGGGCCAGCACGAACGTGCGGACATCACCCAACACTGCTCGATCCTCGACACCTTGATGATGGCCAGGGAACGTCACCCGGGGCAGCGCAACAGCCTCGACGCCTTGTGCAAACGGTATGGCGTCGACAACTCGGGCCGTGAATTGCACGGCGCGTTGCTCGACTCCGAGATCCTTGCCGACGTTTACCTGACCATGACCGGCGGCCAGACCAGCCTGTCGCTGGCCGGCAATGCGTCCGACGGTAATGGCTCCGGCGAAGGCGCGGACAACTCCGCCACCGAAATCCGCCGCTTGCCCGCCGACCGCATCCGCGCCCGAATCATCCGCGCCAGCGAAGATGACCTGGCTCAACATGTCGCGCGTCTGGAAGCCATCGCCAAAGCCGCCGGCGCCCCGTCGTTGTGGCAACAACTGGCGGACGCCAAGGCCCAGGCCTGATTCAAGGGCTGTTGTGGCGAGGAGAGCTTGTTGTGGCGAGGGGGCAAGCTCCCTCGCCACAGGTAAGCTGCCGAAGTCTTGGAATTGATGGCCACATGATGGTGCGCCGATTGACCCACTTCAGGGCATCGCCACTCGCCACATCCGCCTCAACCCTCTACCCTGAGGGTATTGGCAGGCCACGGTCTGCCGCCTCAGGACACTGAGCCCCATGTATAAAGATTTGAAATTCCCGGTCCTGATCGTCCACCGCGACATCAAGGCCGACACCGTCGCCGGTGATCGCGTGCGGGGCATCGCCCGGGAGCTGGAGCAGGAAGGCTTCAGCATCGTTTCGGCGGTGGATTACACCGAAGGGCGGCTGGTCGCGTCGACCCACCACGGCCTCTCCTGCATGTTGATTGCCGCCGAAGACCCCAGCACTCACTCGCATTTGTTGCAAAACATGGCCGAACTGATCGGCCTGGCGCGAGTGCGCGCGCCGGACCTGCCGATCTTCGCCCTCGGCGAACAAGTGACTCTGGAAAACGCGCCGGCCGATGCCATGGCCGAGCTCAATCAGCTGCGCGGGATTCTTTACCTGTTCGAAGACACCGTGCCATTCCTGGCTCGGCAGGTGGCCCGTGCTGCGCGCAAATACCTGGATGGTCTGCTGCCGCCGTTTTTCAAGGCGCTGGTGCAACACACTGCCGACTCCAATTATTCCTGGCACACGCCGGGCCACGGCGGTGGCGTGGCGTATCACAAGAGCCCGGTCGGGCAAGCGTTTCACCAGTTCTTTGGGGAAAACACCCTGCGTTCGGATTTATCAGTGTCGGTGCCTGAGCTGGGCTCGTTGCTCGATCACACCGGTCCACTGGCCGAGGCGGAAGCCCGAGCCGCGCGCAATTTCGGCGCCGATCACACCTTTTTCGTGATCAATGGCACTTCGACCGCCAACAAAATCGTCTGGCATTCGATGGTCGCGCGCGATGACCTGGTGCTGGTGGACCGCAACTGCCACAAGTCGGTGTTGCATTCGATCATCATGACCGGCGCGATCCCGTTGTACCTGTGCCCGGAGCGCAATGAACTGGGGATCATCGGTCCGATTCCACTGAGCGAATTCAGCCGCGAATCGATCCAGGCCAAGATCGACGCCAGCCCGCTGACCAAGGGCCGAGCGCCCAAGGTCAAACTGGCGGTGATCACTAATTCAACCTACGACGGTCTTTGCTACAACGCCGAGTTGATCAAACAGAACCTGGGCAACAGCGTCGAGGTGCTGCATTTCGACGAGGCCTGGTACGCCTACGCGGCGTTTCACGAGTTCTTCGCCGGACGCTACGGCATGGGCACCTCGCGCAGCGAAGACAGCCCGCTGGTGTTCACCACGCACTCCACGCACAAGTTGCTGGCGGCGTTCAGCCAGGCCTCGATGATTCATGTTCAGGACGGCGGTGCGCGGCAACTGGACCGCGATCGGTTCAACGAAGCGTTCATGATGCACATCTCCACCTCGCCGCAGTACAGCATCATTGCCTCGCTGGACGTGGCCTCGGCGATGATGGAAGGCCCGGCCGGGCGTTCGCTGTTGCAGGAGATGTTCGACGAGGCCCTGAGCTTTCGACGCGCCCTGGCCAATCTGCGGCAGCACATCGCGGCGGATGACTGGTGGTTTTCCATCTGGCAGCCGCCGTCGGTGGAAGGCATCGATCGCGTGACCACCGAAGACTGGCTGCTGCAACCCGATGCAGACTGGCACGGCTTTGGCGGTGTCACTGACGATTATGTGTTGCTCGACCCGATTAAAGTCACCCTGGTCATGCCCGGCCTGACCGCAGGCGGCGCGCTGAGCGAACGCGGGATTCCGGCGGCGGTGGTCAGCAAGTTCCTCTGGGAACGCGGGCTGGTGGTCGAGAAGACCGGGCTGTATTCGTTCCTGGTGTTGTTCTCCATGGGCATTACCAAAGGCAAGTGGAGCACGCTGTTGACCGAGTTGCTGGAGTTCAAGCGCAGCTACGACGCCAACGTCAGCCTGGCCACCTGCCTGCCCTGTGTGGCGCAACAGAGTGTCGGGCGCTATCAAGGCATGGGGTTGCGCGATTTGTGCGATCAATTGCATGCCTGTTATCGCAGCAATGCCACGGCCAAGCACCTCAAGCGCATGTACACCGTACTGCCGGAAATCGTCATGAAGCCCGCTGACGCCTATGATCATCTGGTAAGGGGCGAAGTGGAGGCGGTGTCGATCGATGCTCTGGATGGGCGGATCGCTGCGGTGATGCTGGTTCCGTATCCGCCAGGCATACCGCTGATCATGCCGGGTGAGCGGTTCACCGAGTCGACTCGGTCAATCATCGACTATCTTTCATTTGCACGGACGTTTGATAGCAGTTTCCCAGGATTCGTCGTCGATGTGCATGGTTTGCAACACGAAGACGAGGGCAATGGACGGCACTACACCGTCGATTGCATCAAGGAATGAGGACCTTTCCCAGTATGCAACCTGTCATTAATCCCAAGTACCCCGGCCTGTCGGTGCGTGTCGCCGATGACGGCTTTGCGGCCTACATCTGGGGCAGTGATTTCAGTTTTGAAGTCGCCGCCTATGGTGCTGCCGAAATCGGCAAACCGGTCGATCAGTGGCTAATTACGCCGATTACGCCTTATCGAAAGTGCTACGGCATTGACCCGGAAGAGTTCAGCAGCTTTCGCGATGCCGCCGACAGTGCGATTTTCATGGCGTACCTCGACGATGAGCCGGTCGGTCATCTGGTGGTCAGCACCAACTGGAACGGCTTTGCCCATATCGACGAGCTGGCGGTGCATGCCCCGGCGCGGCACCACGGGGTGGCCAAAGCCCTGCTGGACGTGGCTCAGTTCTGGAGCCGCAAGAAAAAACTGCCGGGCATCATGCTCGAAACCCAAAACAACAACCTAGGCGCCTGTCGGCTCTATGAGCGTTGTGGGTACGTGATCGGCGGGATGGATCATCTGCGCTATCGCGGGATCGATCCGAACACCGCCGAAGTGGCGCTGTTCTGGTATCGCTTGTTCGATAATGCGCTGGAACACCCGATCAGTTCGCCAGCATCGCCGCGGCTTGTTCCGTAACGATCTCCAGCAGTGTCTGAATGGCGGCGGCGGGCTCGCCGTTTTTCAGGGTCAAGGCGTAGAGGCTGACCGGCACCGCCGGGGCCAATGGGCAAACATCCAGTCCACTGGTTTTGGCGCCCAAGGCGGTAAAAGGGTCGACAATCGCCAGACCTTCACCGGCCTCGACCATGCTGCGCATCATCTGATGCGTCTGCACCCGGATATGCACGACCGGGGCTGGACGCAACGCCTGCAATTTGTTCTCCAGGGCACGGCTCAGCGGATCGTGGCCTTCGAGGCCGACCATCGACTGGCCCGCCAAGTCCTGCAACGAAATGTACTTCTGCTTGGGTTGCAGCCAGCCATGGGGCGCCAGGAGCTGGAGCTTGCCTTGGGCGATCACTTGGCAATGGATGTCGGCGTGATCGGGGTCATGCAGGCTTAATCCCAGATCGCTTTCGCGCAACAGCAGGGATTTGATGATCTCGCGGGTCGGTTGGCTCAACAGGCTGCAAGGCGCGTCGGGCAGGCGACGGCGCAGCGCGGCGATGCTCTGGGGCAGCAATTGTTGAGCAAGCGGCGGGGTGCAGATGATGCGCAGGGGCGGTGCCTGGTACTGCTTGAGACTGGCGGCCAGGCGTTGGACGGGCTCCAGCGCTTCGTAGACGTGGGTGATTTGTGCTTCCAGCTCCCGCGCTTCGCGGGTCGCCTGCAAGCGCCCACGCACGCTGGAGAACAGCATGAAACCCAACTGACCCTCGGCCTCGCGCAAAATGCCTTCAACCTCGGTCACCGGCAACTGCAGCCATTCGGCGGCGGTGCCCAGGTGACCGGTCTGCACAAGCGCGTGGATCACTTCGATATGGCGTAAACGCATGCGTGAAGTCCATGTTCAGCAGGTGAGGGAATCAGTGACTGAATCCTAACTCAAGTGCGTGCATATGACTTCTGCTCATAACGCGGGGTTATGAAGCGACGTTGGCTTCCGGCACGCTGCCGACGAAGGTGTCGGGTTCACGCACGATGGTCACGTCCGATTGAACCAGCAGAAACTGGTTGTCATCGAGCTTCTTGACGCGATCGCCAATGGCCAGTTTGTAGGTGGTGACAGGCTCCGTGCCGCCGAGGCCGTCTGCCGACGGGGTGGATTCCTGGAACTCATGCACGGAATAAACGCGGCCTTCCGCATCTCTTGCATGGAACTGACCGACAAGTACTGCTGCCATCTGTTTAGAACCTCTGGAGATAAATCACTCAATTTTCGGTTCTGTAGACCGTGGTTAAGCGAAGTAAGTTTTCCTACAAGAAAAAAATAGTCAGGGGCGGTGAAATTCAGAGCCCGCTGGGTGAATCGTCATCTATACCTACAAGTTCTTTCCATCGGACAGTCGAGACATCTTCCATGAGTAACGTCTATACGATCGCCGTCGTGGTCGGCAGCTTGAGAAAGGCATCGATCAATCGCAAGGTGGCATTGGCCCTGGCTGACCTGGCACCGGCAAATCTCAAGCTACAAATCGTCGAAATCGGCGACTTGCCGCTCTACAACGAAGACATCGATGGTGCTTCACCGCCGGCAGCCTACAGCACTTTCCGGCAACAAGTACGTTCATCCGACGCAGTGCTGTTCGTCACCCCGGAATACAACCGCTCGGTACCCGCGCCGTTGAAGAATGCAATCGACGTGGGATCGCGGCCCTATGGCCAGAGCGCCTGGAGTGGAAAGCCGGGCGGGGTGATCAGTGTTTCGCCGGGTGCAGTCGGCGGTTTTGGCGCCAACCACCACTTGCGCCAGTCCATGGTGTTTCTGGATGTACCGTGCATGCAGCAGCCGGAAGCCTACCTCGGAGGGGCGGGTTCGGCGTTTGACGAGGCGGGCAAATTGTCCGAATCAGTGAAGCCGTTCCTGCAGAGCTTTATCAATGCTTACGCGAAGTGGGTCGAACAACACAAAAAAGTCTGAAAACACCGTCTCCCCCTGTAGGAATGAGCCTGCTCGCGATAGCGTCGTGTCAGTTAAATCAATGTCAGCTGACAGACCGCTATCGCGAGCAGGCTCACTCCTACAGGGGTTAGGGGGTGTTCATCAGTCGGCCACAGATCATCGACTCGATCTCCGCCAGCCACGCAGCCGTTTGCACCGCCGCCGGCTGTGCGGTCACGCAATAACGCCGGCCACTCCAAGCGGTGATCAGCCACGCATCAATGTTCGTTTCTGACGGTTGCTCAGGTAAATCACTACACGCCGCAAACGCTTCGCGCCACTTCTGCGACAGCTCCTGGAACACCCGCCGATGGTGCTTGGGTTCGGCGATCTGGTGTTCGAGGGTCATCAGCTCATAGTCGAACAATGGCTGTTCAACGGCCGGGTTGCGCCAGTGCAAGGCCATGTCATCGGTCTGTAACCTTTTTTTGTACGGGATCGGGGGTGTGTAGAAATTGGGGCTTTACTCTGGTCATGCGTTGCGGCTGAATCGCGGTTTGTTTTTCCGCGCAAGGTTGCTTTGCATGCTCATCGCCTCACTCATTTTCCTGCTGACCATCACCCTGGTGATCTGGCAACCCAAAGGCCTGGGCGTGGGCTGGAGTGCGGTATTCGGTGCCGTGCTGGCGCTGATTTTCGGCGTTGTGCAGGTGAGCGACATCCCGATTGTGTGGCAGATCATCTGGAATGCCACCGGCACGTTCGTGGCGCTGATCATCATCAGTTTGCTGCTGGACGAGGCGGGTTTCTTTGCCTGGGCCGCCTTGCACGTTGCCCGTTGGGGCCGGGGCAGCGGGCGCAAGCTGTTTGCTTATATGGTCTTGCTGGGGGCATTAGTCTCGGCCTTGTTCGCCAATGACGGCGCGGCGCTGATCCTCACGCCCATCGTGATTTCCATGCTGCTGGCACTGCGGTTCTCCCCGGCGGCCACCTTGGCGTTCGTAATGGGCGCCGGTTTCATCGCCGACACCGCGAGCCTGCCGCTGGTGGTGTCGAACCTGGTGAACATCGTTTCCGCCGACTTCTTCCACATCACGTTCAACCGCTACGCGGCGGTCATGATCCCGGTCAACCTGGTGAGCGTCGCGGCCACGTTGGCGATGCTGATGTGGTTCTTCCGTCGCGATATTCCCAAGGATTACGACCCCGAACAATTGGAGCAGCCGGCTACCGCGATCCATGACAAGGCAACGTTTTATGCTGGTTGGGTGGTCTTGGTGATCCTGCTTGTGGGTTGTTTTGCCCTGGAACCGCTGGGCATTCCAATCAGCGCCATTTCCGCTGTTTGCGCCGCGTTGCTGCTGGGTATCGCCGCGCGAGGCCACAAGATTTCCACACGCAAGGTGATGAAAGAAGCGCCGTGGCAGATCGTGATTTTCTCGCTGGGCATGTATTTGGTGGTGTATGGCCTGCGCAACGCCGGGCTGACCGGGTATCTGGCCGGTTGGCTCGATGGTTTTGCCCATTACGGTGTGTGGGGCGCGGCCATGGGCACTGGCGTGCTGACAGCAATTCTGTCTTCGATCATGAACAATTTGCCGACGGTACTGATCGGTTTGCTGTCGATCGATGCCAGTCAGGCCAGTGGTGTGGTGAAGGAGGCGATGATTTACGCCAACGTCATCGGCAGCGACCTGGGGCCGAAGATCACGCCGATTGGCAGTCTGGCGACGTTGTTGTGGCTGCATGTGCTGGAGCGCAAGAGCATCCGGATCGGGTGGGGGTATTACTTCAAGGTCGGGGTGGTGCTGACGGTGCCGGTTTTGCTGGTGACGTTGGCGGCGTTGGCTGTGCGGTTGTCCTTTTAGACCTGGTCGGCCTCTTCGCGAGCAGGCTCGCTCCCACATTTGACGTCGTCATGGCGCAGATCCCCTGTGGGAGCGAGCCTGCTCGCGAAGGGGCCGGTCCAGACACCACACCTCTCAACCATTACCCGGCACATTCGGCCAAAGATCCGCCACCAGAAACAACCGCTCTGCTTCCTCCCAATCCCCCTCGGCGTTTTCGGTCAGGCGCACCATCAACTGCGCCGGCGCCAAAGGCTCCAGATCACCGAGCCACGCACTCAATTGCTCGACGCTCCAGGTCTGCTCCGCAGGATAATACGCCGGCGCCAGCCAGGCATGGCGGGGCAGGGGCTGCCAGCGGCCGAAGGGGCGTTGCACGACAAAGTCCGCCCAGTCTTTCTGATGCAGCCAGCTACCGCGCAAATGCTGCGGATGCGCGCCGCTGGGGGGGTCGGCGAGGCCCGGCCACGGATACAGCAGGTAACCGCCGAGCCACAAGTGCGCGCTGAACTGCTGGATATCCAGGGCTGCCAGCACTTCGCGACTTTCGCTGCGGGCAGAAATGGGCAATTGATGCTGAGCCAGGTGCGCCAGTTTGCGGTCCAGTCGATCATGACAGCCGGGGCCGAGCCACTGCGCGGAGTCATGCCCGTCGCCATTTTGCGGCCCCAGATAGAGCTTGATCGCCAGTTCCAGGTGATGCACGCCGTCGCGATCACGCAGCAGCATGTCCAATTCGCCCAGCGTGTGGCCTTCACGGCGGATCGGCAGGTTGGCGGCGATCAGCTCGATACCCGGCGCGTGACGCACCGCGTACTGCCAAAGGCGCTCGTAATACAGGCCCAAACGCCGGGTTCGGGCCTGGGACAGCCAATGCAGCAAGTCATAACTGTCACGGTCCAGTTGCCGCAGCCAGTGCTCCAGGCGATGCGGTTCTTGCACCCAGTCGCTGCCGGCCAGCGGATGCCGCTGCGGCCACGGCGTATCGACGAGCATCGGCGGCGCGAGGATGACCCAGGCCAGGTCGCGCACTTCGGGGTGGCGCAACTGATGGGGCAACGAGAGCAAATCGGGAAATAGGATCATCTTGCGAGCATAGCCCTAAACATGAGTACACCCTTGTGGCTGAAAGGATTTTGTCTATCCCGCGCTTTCGCCCATAATCGTCTTTTTCGCCGTCCTTGCAGGAACCCCATGGAGCAATTTCGTAATATCGGCATCATCGGTCGCCTGGGCAGTTCCCAGGTGCTGGATACCGTCCGCCGACTGAAACGGTTTCTGCTCGATCGTCACTTGCACGTGATCCTCGAAGACACCAT
The DNA here is from genome assembly GCF_059415465.1 of Pseudomonas sp. GW821-FHT10C09. NCBI lineage: Bacteria > Pseudomonadati > Pseudomonadota > Gammaproteobacteria > Pseudomonadales > Pseudomonadaceae > Pseudomonas > Pseudomonas sp. GW821-FHT10C09. The sequence continues at coordinate 166,976 of NZ_JBWKNG010000001.1, read as the reverse complement.
CGCCGAAGTCCTTCCCGGTCATGGCCTGCAAACCTCGTCCCGCAAGATGCTCGGCGAAGTGTGTGACATGGTGATTGTGGTCGGCGGTGACGGCAGCCTGCTGGGCGCCGCTCGCGCGCTGGCCAAACACAATATTCCGGTGCTCGGCATCAACCGTGGCAGCCTCGGGTTCCTGACTGATATCCGCCCCGATGAGCTGGAAGTCAAAGTCGCCGAAGTGCTCGACGGCCACTACCTGGTGGAAAACCGCTTCCTGCTGCAAGCCGAAGTCCGCCGTCACGCCGAAGCCATTGGTCAGGGCGATGCCCTCAATGATGTGGTGCTGCACCCCGGCAAATCAACGCGGATGATCGAGTTCGAACTGTACATCGACGGCCAGTTCGTCTGCAGCCAGAAGGCCGACGGCCTGATCGTCGCGACGCCCACCGGTTCGACCGCCTACGCGCTGTCGGCGGGCGGACCGATCATGCATCCCAAGCTTGACGCTATTGTGATTGTGCCGATGTACCCCCATACCTTGTCGGGCAGGCCGATTGTGGTCGATGGCAACAGTGAGCTGAAAATCGTCGTGTCCAAAGATATGCAGATCTACCCGCAAGTCTCCTGTGACGGGCAGAACCACTTCACCTGCGCGCCGGGTGACACCATCACCATCAGCAAAAAAGCGCAGAAGCTGCGGCTGATCCATCCGCTTGACCACAACTACTATGAAGTCTGTCGGACCAAGCTCGGTTGGGGCAGTCGATTGGGTGGTGGAGGCGACTGATGCTCGATCCCGCGCGTAGCTACGACCTGATCGGTGACGTGCACGGTTGCGCTCTGACCCTTGAGCACTTGCTCGACCGGCTCGGTTACCACAAACAAGGTGGCGTCTGGCGGCATCCGTCGCGCATGGCCGTGTTTGTGGGCGACATCATTGATCGCGGCCCGCGGATTCGCGAGGCATTGCACATCGTCCATGACATGGTCGAGGCCGGCCAGGCGTTGTGCATCATGGGCAATCATGAATTCAACGCGCTGGGCTGGAGCACGCCGGCGCCACCGGGCAGCGGCAAGCAGTTCGTCCGTGAACACACGCCGCGCCATGCCCGGTTGCTGGGTGAAACCCTGACCCAGTTCGAAGACCATCCCGGTGACTGGCATGACTTCCTGCAATGGTTCTACGAGATGCCGTTGTTCGTCGATGCCGGGCGCTTCCGGGTGGTGCATGCCTGCTGGGATTCGGGCCTGATCGAGCCGTTGCGCGGATTATTCCCCAACGGTTGCGTCGATGAGCATTTCCTCCAGGCGTCGGCCGTGCCGGGCAGCTTCGCCTGCACCGTGTTCGACCGGTTGCTGCGCGGCACCGACATGCGCCTGCCCGATGGCTTGACCATGACCAGCGGCGACGGCCTGGTGCGTTCGTTCTTCCGGACCAAATTCTGGGAAGACGACCCGCAAACCTACGGAGACATTGTGTTCCAGCCCGACGCCTTGCCCGAGCCGGTGGCCAGGACGCCACTGTCATCCACGGAAAAAAATACCTTGCTGCGCTATGGCGTCGATGAGCCGCTGTTGTTCGTCGGCCACTACTGGCGCAGCGGCAAACCGGCACCGATCCGCCCGAACCTGGCCTGCCTGGATTACAGCGCCGTGCTCTACGGCAAACTGGTCGCCTATCGGCTGGATCAGGAAACCCGGCTCGATCCACATAAATTTGTCTGGGTCGATGTCGAACGGCCGGAGGTGCTGCGATGAGTGTGGTTGCCGTATTACGTCTGCCGCTGGCGGTGGATTTGAGCGGGTTCGTCAAACTGCTGCAGCGCATGCAGGTGCCGCACCGCGTCAGCGAGGAGTCGGGCGAGCAGGTGCTTTGGGTGCCGTCCAACATCAGCGAAGACGTGCGTTCGTTGTACGAACGTTTTCCGGCCGGTGATCCCGATCAGCAGCTCGACATCCCGGCAGCGCAAACCACGAGGCGCCCCGGTTTTGTCGAGCAACTGCGTTACGCCAGGGCGACCGCGGCGATTTTGCTGCTGAGCATCCTTGTCGGCGCGGTGACGCTGCTGGGCGAAAACCTCGACACGATGCGCTGGCTGACTTTCCTCGATTTTCGTGTCGTCGGCGAGTACATCCATTTCGTACCTTTGGCCGACAGCCTGGCGGCGGGGCAGTGGTGGCGGTTGATCACGCCGATGCTGATCCACTTCGGCATCCTGCACCTGGCCATGAACGGCATGTGGTACTGGGAATTGGGCCGGCGCATCGAGTCGCGCCAGGGCAGCATCAACCTGATCGGCCTGACGTTGCTGTTCAGCCTCGTCTCCAACTATGCGCAATATTATTTCAGCGGCCCGACCTTGTTCGGTGGCTTGTCCGGCGTGCTGTACGGCCTGCTCGGGCATTGCTGGATCTTCCAGCTGTTGTCGCCGAACCCGGCTTATCGCCTGCCGCGCGGCGTGCTGGTGATGATGCTGGTGTGGCTGGTGCTGTGCCTGTCCGGGCTGGTCTCGATGATCGGCTTCGGTGAAATTGCCAATGCGGCGCACGTCGGCGGGTTGCTCGTCGGATGCCTGACCGGTTTGTTGGGTGGTTTGTACAACCGCCGTAAACTGGCCGCCTAAAACAGTTTATGTATTAAAGAGCGCGGAGACCTTGATGTCCTCTTTTAACGAAATGATCCAAAACATCACCCCCGATATCTACCAGAGCCTGAAACTGGCGGTGGAAATCGGCAAATGGTCCGACGGTGGCAAACTCACCGCCGAACAACGCGAGCTGTCGCTGCAAGCGATGATCGCCTGGGAAATCCAGAACCTGCCCGAAGACCAGCGCACCGGTTACATGGGCCCGCAGGAATGCAGTTCGAAGTCGATCAGCGTACCGAACATTCTGTTCAAGTCGGAAGCCATCCATTGATCGAGATTGGCCGCGGTGCAATCAGTAAAATGTCGGCGCGTCTTGACGGGTCTGACGTGCAGTACGCGTTTCGTCTGGGCGATGTCGAGGTGCCGGTCAATCCGATGATCGGGACCACCGTACGCCTGGAATACCTGGGGGCGATCTTTTGCTCCCATTGCGGGCGCAAGACCAAAACCAGTTTCAGCCAGGGCTATTGCTACCCGTGCATGACCAAACTGGCGCAGTGCGACCTCTGCATCATGAGCCCGGAGCGTTGCCACTACGACGCCGGCACTTGCCGTGAGCCGGAGTGGGGCGAGAAGTTCTGCATGACCGACCACATCGTGTACCTGTCCAACTCGTCGGGGGTGAAAGTCGGGATTACCCGTGCCACCCAACTGCCGACCCGCTGGATCGATCAAGGCGCCCGCCAGGCGTTGCCGATCATGCGCGTGTCGACCCGTCAGCAGTCGGGCTTCGTCGAAGACCTGTTCCGCAGCCAGGTGGCGGACAAGACCAACTGGCGTGCCTTGCTCAAGGGCGAAGCGGTGTCGGTGGACCTGGCCGAAGTACGCGATCAGCTGTTCGACAGCTGCGCCGAGGGCCTGCAAACCTTGCAGGAACGATTTGGCCTACAAGCAATTCAGACCATTGCCGACGTAGATACCCTCGAAATCCGCTATCCGGTCGAGCAATACCCGGCCAAGATCGTCAGCTTCAACCTGGACAAGAATCCGATTGCCGAAGGCACGCTGTTGGGGGTCAAGGGTCAATACCTGATCTTCGACACCGGCGTGATCAATATTCGTAAATACACGGCTTATCAGCTCGCCGTGCATCAGTAAGGACTCCAGCATGCGCACCGAACAACCGAAGATGATTTACCTGAAAGACTATCAGGCGCCCGAGTACCTGATCGACGAGACGCACCTGACCTTCGAGTTGTTCGAGGACCACAGCCTGGTCCATGCGCAACTGGTGATGCGCCGCAATCCCGAGCGCGGCCCGGGCCTGCCGCCGCTGGTGCTGGATGGTCAGCAGCTTGAGCTTTTGTCGGTCACCCTGGCGGATCGCGAGCTGAGCGAAAGCGACTATCAACTAACCGAGAATCACCTGACCCTGCACCCGACCAGCACCACCTTCACGGTCGATACCAGCGTCAAGATTCACCCGGAAACCAACACCGCGCTGGAAGGCTTGTACAAATCCAGCGGCATGTTCTGCACCCAGTGCGAGGCCGAAGGCTTCCGCAAGATCACCTATTACCTCGACCGCCCGGACGTGATGAGCAAGTTCACCACCACGGTCGTCGCCGAGCAGCACAGCTATCCGGTGCTGCTGTCCAACGGCAACCCGATTGCCAGCGGTCCCGGCGAAGACGGCCGGCACTGGGCGACCTGGGAAGACCCGTTCATGAAGCCGGCGTACCTGTTCGCGCTGGTGGCCGGTGATTTGTGGTGTGTCGAAGACACCTTCACCACCATGACCGAGCGTTCCGTGGCATTGCGCATCTACGTCGAGCCGGAAAACATCGACAAGTGCCAGCACGCCATGAACAGCCTGAAGAAGTCGATGCGCTGGGATGAAGAGGTCTACGGTCGCGAGTACGACCTGGACATCTTCATGATCGTCGCGGTCAACGACTTCAACATGGGCGCCATGGAGAACAAGGGCCTCAACATCTTCAACTCCAGCGCCGTGCTGGCCCGTGCCGAAACCGCCACGGATGCCGCGCACCAGCGCGTCGAAGCCATCGTTGCCCACGAGTACTTCCACAACTGGTCGGGCAACCGCGTGACCTGCCGCGACTGGTTCCAGCTGTCGCTGAAGGAAGGCTTCACCGTGTTCCGCGATGCCGGGTTCTCTTCGGACATGAACTCGGCCACGGTCAAACGCATCCAGGACGTGGCTTACCTGCGCACGCACCAGTTCGCCGAAGACGCCGGCCCCATGGCCCACGCCGTGCGCCCGGACAGCTTCATCGAGATTTCCAACTTCTACACCCTGACCGTGTACGAAAAGGGTTCGGAAGTGGTCGGCATGATTCACACCTTGCTTGGGGCCGACGGCTTCCGCAAAGGCAGTGACCTGTATTTCGACCGCCACGACGGCCAGGCCGTGACCTGCGACGACTTCATCAAGGCGATGGAAGACGCCAACGGTGTCGACCTGACCCAGTTCAAGCGCTGGTACAGCCAGGCCGGTACTCCGCGCTTGGCGGTGAGCGAGTCCTACGACGCGGCGGCGAAAACCTACAGCCTGACCTTCCGCCAAAGCTGCCCGGCGACCCCGGACAAGGTTGAAAAACTGCCGTTCGTGATTCCCGTGGAGTTGGGCCTGCTGGACGCCAAAGGCGCGGCGATTGCCTTGCGCCTGTCCGGCGAAGCCAGCGCTCAGGGTACGTCGCGGGTGATCTCGGTGACCGAAGCCGAGCAGACGTTTACCTTCGTCGACATCGCTGAACAGCCGTTGCCTTCGTTGCTGCGTGGTTTCTCGGCGCCGGTCAAATTGAGCTTCCCGTACAACCGCGATCAACTGATGTTCCTGATGCAGCATGACAGCGATGGTTTCAATCGCTGGGATGCCGGTCAGCAGCTGTCGGTGCAAGTGCTGCAAGAGCTGATTGCCCAGCATCAGGCGGGTGAAACGCTGGTGCTGGATCAGCGCCTGATTTCTGCCCTGCGCACCGTGCTGTCGGACGAGAAGCTGGATCAGGCGATGGTCGCGGAAATGCTTTCGTTGCCGGGTGAGGCGTACCTGACGGAAATCAGCGAAGTGGCTGACGTCGATGCAATTCACATTGCCCGTGAGTTTGCGCGCAAGCAATTGGCTGACGGGTTGTTCGAGGCGTTGTGGCTGCGTTATCAGGCCAATCGTGATCTGTCGAAGAAGACCCCTTATGTGGCCGAAGCCGAGCACTTTGCTCGTCGTGCGTTGCAGAACATTGCGCTGTCGTACCTGATGTTGAGCGGCAAGCCGGAAGTGTTGGCGGCGACGCTTGAGCAGTTCGAGGCGAGCGATAACATGACCGAGCGCCTGACGGCGTTGGCGGTGTTGGTCAATTCGTCGTTTGAAGAAGATAAAGCCAAGGCGCTGGCGAGTTTTGCCGAGCACTTCAAGGACAATCCGCTGGTCATGGATCAGTGGTTCAGTGTTCAGGCGGGCAGTGCATTGCCGGGTGGTCTGGGGCGTGTGCGTCAGTTGATGCAGCATCCGGCGTTCAACATGAAGAATCCGAACAAGGTACGGGCGCTGGTGGGGGCGTTTGCCGGGCAGAACCTGATCAACTTCCATGCGGCGGATGGTTCCGGGTATCGCTTTCTGGCGGATCTGGTGATCGAGTTGAACGGGTTTAACCCGCAGATCGCTTCCCGTCAGTTGGCACCGCTGACTCGCTGGCGCAAGTATGACGATGCGCGTCAGGCGTTGATGAAGGGCGAGCTGGAGCGGATTCGTGCTTCGGGGCAGTTGTCCAGCGATGTGTTTGAAGTTGTGAGCAAGAGCCTGGCCTGAGTCTGGGTTTTCTCCCTCAGGGTTCATTCGGGCCCTGTGGGAGCTGGGTTTTCTGCCTTGGCGGCCTGACAGCCGACCATTCTCTTTCTCGGTGTGGTGTACATATCCATTCCTGCGGTTACGGCCACTTAGGGTTTCGCCCTTACGGCGACTCACTTTTTTTTCAAACGCCAAAAAAAAGTAAGCAAAAAAAGGCTCGCCCCGAGCGTCCGGCCCCTCGCTAAAGCTCGGCGTTCCTTCGCTCCGGTATCCATCCGGGGACACTGCCCTCCGGTCTGCTTCGCTACGACCTACATGCAGCGTGTTCGACTGCGTCGAACGGCGCTACGCGCCACTCCCCGGATGCACACCTCCACTCAGCCTCCCGAAGGGGCGGGCAGATCAAAAGCTGCAGGCGAGCTAACGCTCGGCCTGTTGAGTGGTGAGAAGCAATGGGTGTACGCCGATTCAATGTGGGAGCGGGCTTGCTCGCGAAGCTTTTGGCTTTGGCTTTGGCTTTGGCTTTGGCTTTGGCTTTTGATCTGCTTTTGATCTTTCGCCCCTTCGGCAGGCCGAGCGTAGGTGTTCATCAGGGGGGTAGGCGCGTAGCGCCGTGCGGCGAAGCCGCACACATCGAGAGGAGGTCGTAGCGAAGCAGACCGTAGGCGATGCCCCCTGATGGATACCGTAGCAAGGGAACACTGAGCCTTAGCGAAGTGCCGTACGCCGGGGCGAAGCCTTTTGGTTCCTTTTTGGCGTTTGAAAAAGGGACTCGCTGTAAGAGCGAAACCATAATCAGCCGTTACCGCAGCAACGGATATGTACACGCATCGAAATCACGCGTCCGAATGCTGTGCTATTCAGCACCTACCCATCCCCCTCAGGTTAACAAAACATAACGTGGCGTCGATTGTCAGACCTTTCCAAACCCCGATAGGATAAGCCAGCTTCCGAAGGGGCTCTAGATTGCGCGTTTCAGGACTAAGCTCCAGACTGCCAATCACAACGAGCCACCTTACGGCGCCCTGAAAGGTTGAACGACCTAACAATAATAATGGGGGAAGGTCTATGAGTGAGCCTGTCATGGGTGTGGGTATCTGCCGCCCGCCGGCACTGCGCAAATTCGCATTGCTGGCTACAGCGCTCTCGCTGTTGGGCTGTGCCGCATTGTCGGCACCTGCGCTGGCCGCTGCCGCGCCAGCATCCGATGTTGTTTATTCCATTGAATCGGCCAAGGCTGCCAAAAGCCTGATGCTCGATGTCGTCCACGCCGGCAAGCGCCTGGTGGCGGTCGGTGATCGCGGGCACATCCTGTATTCCGACGACCAGGGCGCAACCTGGGTTCAAGCCAAGGTCCCGACCCGGGCGCTGCTGACATCGGTGTTTTTCGTCGATGACAAACACGGCTGGGCCGTCGGCCATGACGCACAGATCCTCGCCAGCGAGGACGGTGGCGCCACCTGGACCAAGCAATTCGAAGATTTGAAACGCGAAGCGCCGCTGCTCGACGTCTGGTTCAAGGACGCCAACAGCGGCTTTGCCGTGGGCGCGTATGGCGCGCTGCTGGAAACCACCGACGGTGGCAAAAACTGGGAAGACGCCAGTGATCGCCTCGACAACGAAGACCAGTTCCACCTCAATGCCATCGCATCGGTCAAGGATGCCGGGCTGTTCATCGTCGGTGAACAGGGCAGCATGTTCCGCTCTGCTGACTGGGGCCAGACCTGGGAAAAACTTGAAGGCCCGTACCAAGGCTCGCTGTTCGGCGTGATCGGCACGGCGCAAGCCAATACGCTGCTGGCTTACGGCCTGCGCGGCAATCTCTACCGCTCCACGGATTTCGGCAGCACCTGGGAACAGGTTGAGCTGAAAGCCGCTCGCGGCGCGCTGGAGTTCGGGTTGTCCGGCGCAACGCTGCTCGACGACGGTTCCATCGTGATCGTCGGCAACGGCGGCTCGGTGATCCGCAGCAACGACAACGGCGAAACCTTCAGCGTGTTCAACCGTCCGGATCGCATTTCCGTTTCGGCAGTCACGGCGGCGGGCAACGGCAATCTGATTCTGGCAGGACAGGGCGGCGTTCGCGCTACTTCGCCAACCGGCTCAGAGCTGGGTAAATAATAAGAAGGGCGGAGCTATGACATCCATGACAAGTCATCACCAGGACAAGGCGACGTTTCTTGAGCGCCTGATTTTCAACAACCGCCCGGCAGTGATCACGATCTGCCTGCTGGTCAGTATTTTTCTGTTCTGGCAGGCGACGCTGATCCGGCCGTCCACCAGTTTCGAAAAAATGATCCCGCTCGAGCATCCCTTCATTCAAAAAATGATGGAGCACCGCAACGATCTGGCGAACCTGGGCAACACCGTACGCATCTCGGTGGAAGCCACTGACGGCGATATCTTCTCCAAGGAATACATGGAGACCCTGCGTCAGATCAACGACGAGGTGTTCTACATTTCCGGCGTCGACCGTTCCGGCCTCAAGTCGCTGTGGAGCCCGAGCGTGCGCTGGACCGAGGTGACGGAGGAGGGCTTCGCCGGTGGTGAAGTCATTCCGCAGAGCTACAACGGTTCCCAGCAAAGCCTCGATCTGCTGCGCAACAACGTCCTCAAGTCCGGTCAGGTCGGGCGTCTGGTGGCCAACGACTTCAAGTCGAGCATCGTCGATATCCCGCTGCTGGAGTCCTACCCGGACCCGCAGGACCAGGGCAAGTTGCTGGCACTGGACTACCGCCAGTTCTCCCACCAGCTGGAAGAAAAGATCCGCGACAAGTTTGAAAAACAGAACCCTAACGTGCAGATCCACATCGTCGGTTTCGCCAAGAAAGTCGGCGACCTGATCGATGGCCTGGTCATGGTGGTGATGTTCTTCGGCGTCGCCTTCATCATCACGCTGATCCTGCTGTACTGGTTCACCAACTGCATGCGCAGCACCGTGGCGGTCCTCAGTACCACGCTGGTGGCGGTGGTCTGGCAACTGGGGTTGATGCACTTCTTCGGCTTCGGGCTCGATCCGTACTCGATGCTGGTGCCGTTCCTGATCTTCGCCATCGGTATTTCCCACGGCGTACAGAAGATCAACGGTATCGCCTTGCAGTCCAGCGAGGCCGACAACGCACTGACCGCTGCGCGACGCACATTCCGTCAGTTGTTCCTGCCGGGGATGATCGCGATCCTCGCGGATGCGGTGGGTTTCATCACGCTGCTGATCATTGATATCGGTGTGATTCGTGAACTGGCCATCGGCGCGTCCATCGGCGTGGCGGTGATCGTGTTCACCAACCTGATCCTGCTGCCGGTGGCGATTTCCTACGTCGGTATCAGCAAGCGCGCCGTCGAACGCAGCAAGAAAGATGCACACCGCGAGCACCCGTTCTGGCGTCTGCTGTCGAACTTCGCCAGCAAGAAAGTCGCGCCGGTGTCGATCTTCCTGGCCTTGATCGCCTTCGGTGGCGGCCTCTGGTACAGCCAGAACCTGAAAATCGGCGACCTCGATCAGGGCGCTCCCGAGCTGCGTCCGGACTCGCGCTACAACAAGGACAACAATTTCATCATCAGCAACTACTCCACCAGTTCCGATGTGTTGGTGGTGATGGTCAAGACCAAGGCAGAAGGTTGCTCACGCTATGAAGCCATGGCGCCGATCGATGAGCTGATGTGGAAGATGCAGAACACCGAGGGCGTGCAGTCGGCGATTTCCCTGGTGACCGTGTCCAAGCAGATGATCAAGGGTATGAACGAGGGCAACCTGAAATGGGAAACCCTGTCGCGTAACCCGGACGTGCTGAACAACTCCATTGCGCGTGCCGATGGCCTGTACAACAACAGTTGCTCCCTGGCGCCGGTGCTGGTGTTCCTCAACGATCACAAGGCGGCAACGCTGGATCGTGCGGTGCATGCGGTGCAGGACTTCGCCAAGGAGAACAACAAGGACGGTCTGGAATTCATCCTCGCCGCCGGTAACGCCGGGATCGAGGCGGCCACCAACGAGGTGATCAAGGAATCCGAGCTGACCATCCTGATCCTCGTCTACATCTGCGTTGCGACCATGTGCATGATCACCTTCCGTTCGTGGGCGGCGACCTTGTGTATCGTCCTGCCGCTGGTGCTGACTTCGGTACTCGGCAACGCCTTGATGGCCTTCATGGGTATCGGTGTGAAAGTCGCGACGTTGCCGGTAGTAGCGTTGGGTGTGGGGATTGGCGTGGACTACGGCATTTACATCTACAGCCGCCTGGAAAGCTTCCTGCGTGCCGGTCTGCCGTTGCAAGAAGCCTATTACCAGACACTGAAGTCCACCGGTAAAGCCGTGCTGTTCACCGGTCTGTGCCTGGCGATCGGTGTGTGCACCTGGATCTTCTCGGCCATCAAGTTCCAGGCCGACATGGGCCTGATGCTGACCTTCATGCTGCTCTGGAACATGTTCGGCGCGCTGTGGCTGTTGCCGGCGCTGGCCCGCTTCCTGATCAAACCGGAGAAACTGGCCGGGCAGAAGGGCAACTCGCTGTTCGCTCATTGATCCTTGCCTGAAACAAAAAAGCCGCAACCCTGGTTGCGGCTTTTTTACATCTGAAGGTTGACGCTAAACCCATGTGGGAGCGGGCTTGCTCGCGAAGGCGGTGTACCCGTCAAGATGATATCGACTGACACTCCGCCTTCGCGAGCAGGCTCGCTCCCACAGGGGTTTTTTGTAGCCGTTGGATTGTATTTTTTCAGGAAGGATCGCTGCCCAACACCACATTCAACGCACTGCGCGCATCATCCAGCTGCACCAGCGTCGCGTGCCGTGCGCCGAGCGCATCGCGATTTTCGATGGCGGTGAGGATTGCCTTGTGCCGGGGCAGCGCGAGTTCATGCAGGTTCGGCCGTTGGTTGGAATGCTTCAACGCCTCGGCAATCGCCACCGACAGCATGTTGCACAGGTTGGCCAGCAAGTCGTTGTGGGTCGCATCGGCGATGCGGCTGTGGAAGTCCAGGTCCGGTTGCAGCAACGCTTCCGGGGTCGGTGCCGCTTCCATGCGCTGGTAGGCTTCGCCGATGGAGGCGATGTCAGCCTCCGTGGCGAACTGCGCGGCCAGTGCAGCGGCGGCGGGTTCGATGATGCTGCGCACACTGGTGAGCAAATCGAAAAACTGATTCTGCGGGCTGCTTTGCATCAACCAGTGCAAAACGTCCGGATCGAGCATGTGCCATTCCTTGCGCTGCTTGACCACCGTGCCGACACGCGGGCGCGAATACACCAAACCTTTGGCAACCAACACTCGGGTGGCTTCGCGCAGCACCGGGCGGCTGACCGCGTACTCCTCACACAGCAGGGCTTCGGCGGGCAGTTTGTCGTCCGGCTTGAAGCGCCCGGAAACGATCTGCATGCCCAGTTCCTGGACAATGCGCGAGTGCATGCTTTTGCGGTCGGAGGGTTTGCGGTAATCCATGGGGAACGGCGCGGTCCTGTGCGAAGGGGTGTCGCGCATGATAACAGGCACGACGGGATCTTGAGGCAGATGCAAAGCAAATGTGGGAGCGAGCCTGTTCGCGAAGGCGGTGTACCAGTCAAGTTGATATCGACTGACACTCCGCTATCGCGAGCAAGCTCGCTCCCACAGGAGGACGGTGGGGTTAGTGAGAGTGGCGCGGCACTTCGGCGCCGCGGCAGCCGACCAGGAAGTCGAAGTCGCAACCTTGATCCGCCTGCAGCACATGGTCGATGTACAGCTGACGATAGCCGCCCAGGATCATCTGTTGCGGTGGTTGCAGGTCCGCCATCCGCGCCGCCAGTTCAGCATCCGGAATATCCAGGTGCAAACGCCCGCTGGCACAGTCCAGCTCAATCCAGTCACCTTCTTTCACTGCGGCCAACGGCCCGCCTGCCGCCGCTTCCGGCGCGACGTGCAACACCACGGTGCCATACGCGGTGCCACTCATGCGCGCATCGGAAATGCGCACCATGTCGGTCACGCCTTGCGCCAGCAGCTTGGCCGGCAAACCCATGTTGCCGACTTCAGCCATGCCCGGATAACCCTTGGGACCGCAGTTTTTCATGACCAGAATCGAGTTGGCGTCGACGTCGAGCTCCGGATCGTTGATCCGCGCCTTGTACATGTCGAAGTTTTCAAACACCACCGCGCGCCCGCGATGCTGCATCAGTTCTGCCGTGGCTGCGGACGGCTTGAGCACTGCACCGAGTGGCGCCAGGTTGCCGCGCAACACGCAGATGCCACCGTCGGCGCGGATCGGGTTGTCGAGGGTGCGGATCACCTCGTCCTGACCGTAAATCGGTGCGTCTTTGGTGTTCTCGCCGAGGGTCTTGCCGTTGACGGTCAAGGCATTCGGATGCGGGATCAGGTTGGCTTCACCGAGACGGCGCAGCACGGCGGGCAGGCCGCCGGCGTAGTAGAACTCTTCCATCAGGAAGCGCCCGGACGGTTGCAGGTCGACGATGGTCGGCATGCCGCGACCGATGCGGGTCCAGTCGTCCAGTTCCAGGTCCACGCCGATGCGGCCGGCGATGGCTTTCAAATGGATCACCGCGTTGGTCGAACCGCCGATGGCGGCGTTGACGCGGATGGCGTTTTCGAAAGCTTCTTTAGTGAGGATTTTCGACAGCTTCAAGTCTTCGCGAACCATCTCCACAGCACGCATGCCGGACATGTGCGCCAACACATAACGTCGAGAATCAACCGCCGGAATCGCCGCGTTGTGGGGCAGGGAAGTGCCCAGTGCTTCGGCCATGCAGGCCATGGTCGATGCCGTGCCCATGGTGTTGCAGGTGCCCGCCGAACGAGACATGCCGCCCTCGGCCGCGAGGAAGTCGTCGAGGGTGATGGTGCCGGCTTTCACTTGTTCGCTGAGCTGCCAGACCACCGTGCCGGAGCCAATGTCCTGGCCCTTGTGCTTGCCGTTGAGCATCGGACCGCCGGTGACGACGATGGCCGGCACGTCGCAACTCGCTGCGCCCATCAACAATGCCGGGGTGGTTTTGTCGCAACCGGTCAGCAGTACCACGCCATCGATCGGGTTGCCGCGAATCGCTTCTTCGACGTCCATGCTCGTCAGGTTGCGGGTGAACATGGCGGTCGGGCGCAAGTTGGATTCGCCATTGGAGAACACCGGGAATTCAACCGGCCAGCCACCGGCCTCGATCACCCCACGCTTGACGTGCTCCGCGATCTGGCGGAAGTGCGCGTTGCACGGGGTCAGTTCCGACCAGGTATTGCAGATGCCGATGATGGGTTTGCCCTGGAACTGGTGGTCGGCGATGCCCTGATTCTTCATCCAGCTGCGGTACATGAAGCCGTTCTTGTCGGCGGTGCCAAACCATTGGGCGGAGCGCAGGGTGGGTTTCTTATCAGACATGATCGATTCTCTTATTGTATGACTATATTGTTGCGGCTACGGCGTAACATAAGCGCAAATTCGCCTGTTTGGAAGTGTTGTTGAGTAAATAGTAATACTATATAGTCGATTTCAACGGAGGGTTGGCCCTGGTGATTTTTGGCGAGAGGCGGCCCCCGAGGTTCTATAACAACAACAATCGGAGACCGATCTCATGAGCCAGGAACTGCGGCTTATCCGCCGCATCACGCTGAAACTGATTCCCTTCCTGATCCTGCTGTACCTGATCGCCTATGTGGATCGCTCCGCCGTAGGCTTCGCCAAGCTGCACATGGGCGCCGACATCGGCCTCGGTGACGCGGCTTACGGTCTGGGTGCCGGGCTGTTCTTCATTGGTTATTTCCTGTTTGAAATCCCCAGCAACCTGATGCTTGATCGCTTCGGTGCACGACGCTGGTTCGCGCGGATCATGATCACCTGGGGCGCCATCACCATCGGCATGGCGTTCGTTCAGGGACCGCAGAGCTTCTATGTGATGCGCTTTCTGCTCGGTGCGGCGGAAGCCGGGTTCTTCCCGGGCGTTCTGTACTACATCACGCAGTGGTTCCCGATTCGCCATCGCGGCAAAATCCTCGGTCTGTTCATCCTTTCCCAACCCATCGCGATGATGGTCACCGGGCCGGTGTCCGGTGGCTTGCTCGGTATGGACGGGACGCTCGGTTTGCACGGCTGGCAGTGGTTGTTCATCGTCATCGGCACCCCGGCGATCCTGCTGACCTGGCCGGTACTGCGTTACCTGCCTGATGGTCCGCAACAAGTGAAATGGATGGACCAGGCCGAGAAGGACTGGTTGTCCGGCGAGTTGAAAAAGGACCTTGAGGAATACGGCCAGACCCGTCACGGCAATCCGCTGCACGCTCTCAAGGACAAACGCGTGTTGCTGCTGGCACTGTTTTACCTGCCGGTGACGTTGAGCATTTATGGACTGGGCCTGTGGTTACCGACGTTGATCAAACAGTTCGGTGGCAGTGACCTCGTCACCGGTTTCGTTTCCGCAGTGCCGTACATTTTCGGGATCGTCGGTTTGCTGATCATTCCGCGCAGCTCCGACCGTTTGAATGACCGCTACGGTCACTTGGCCGTGCTGTACGTGCTGGGTGCCATCGGCCTGTTCCTAAGTGCCTGGCTGACGGTGCCGGTGTTGCAATTGGCGGCGTTGTGTCTGGTGGCGTTCGCGCTGTTTTCCTGCACGGCGGTGTTCTGGACCTTGCCGGGCCGCTTCTTTGCCGGGGCCAGTGCCGCGGCCGGGATCGCCTTGATCAACTCGGTGGGCAACCTTGGCGGTTACATCGGTCCGTTCGTGATCGGTGCGCTGAAGGAGTACACCGGCAACCTGGCGTCGGGGCTGTATTTCCTTTCGGGTGTGATGGTGTTCGGGCTGGTGCTGACGGGTGTGGTTTACCGGTTGCTGGAGCGCAAGCATGTGCTGCCGGCGGATCAGTTTGCGGCCAGTGCGCGTGGTGCGACCCGTACCTAGCCATCCCCAAATCCCCTGTGGGAGCGAGCCTGCTCGCGAAAGCGGAGTGTTAGCCGCCAAAGATGTCGGATGTGCTGACCTCTTCGCGAGCAGGCTCGCTCTCACAGGGTGCAATGCCGATTTCAAAAGTGTTAACAGGAGAATATTCATGCGTTTGGTTCAATTCGAATTAAGTAACGGCGAGCGCCGCGTCGGCGTCGTCGAGGGCGGTCTGGTCCGGGAAGTCCAGGACGCACACACCGTTCGCGATCTGGCACTGGCAGCCATCGAAGCCGGCACAAATCTGCAGCAGCAAGTAAATGCTTTGGGCCTGGGCATCAGCCACGACTACGCCGAACTGCTTGCCACATTGCGCATCCTGCCACCGCTGGATCACCCGGACCCGGCGCACATGCTGGTCAGCGGCACGGGCCTGACCCATTTGGGCAGCGCCTCGGCCCGGGACAAAATGCATCAACACGCCGGTGACGAAGCGGCCATGACCGACACCATGCGCATCTTCAAATGGGGCGTGGAGGGCGGTAAACCGGGCGCCGGGCAGGCGGGCGTACAACCGGAGTGGTTCTACAAGGGCGACGGCAGCATCGTCGTTCGGCCGGGTCAGCCGTTCCCGCTGCCACCGTTCGCCGAAGACGCCGGCGAAGAGCCCGAGCTCAGCGGCCTCTACGTCATTGGCCACGATGGCAAGCCTTATCGCCTGGGTTATGCAGTCGGCAACGAGTTCTCCGACCACGTCATGGAACGTAAGAATTACCTGTACCTGGCGCACTCCAAATTGCGCAGTTGCAGTTACGGCCCGGAGCTTCGGGTCGGCGAATTACCCCAACATCTGGCCGGCACCAGCCGCATCCTGCGCGACGGCGAAGTGCTGTGGCAAAACGAGTTTCTCAGCGGCGAAGCCAACATGTGCCACAGCCTGGAAAACCTCGAGTACCACCATTTCAAGTACAGCCAGTTCCTGCGGCCGGGTGACGTGCACATTCATTTCTTCGGCACCGCGACCTTGTCGTTCGCTGACGGTATTCGTACGCAGCCGGGCGATGTGTTCGAGATCAGCCAGGCCGAATTTGGTGCACCGTTGATCAATGGCATCGAGCCGGCGCCAGCAGCGTTCGAACCCGGCACCGTCGGCACCCTTTAAGGAGACATGCATGACCCAGATCCTTGGACACAACTACATCGGTGGCCAGCGCAGCGCTGTCGGCTCACTCAAGCTCCAGAGCATCGATGCCAGCACCGGTGAAGCGTTGCCACACGATTTTTACCAGGCCACCCCGGAAGAAGTGGACGCCGCTGCCAAGGCTGCCGCGACGGCTTACCCGGCCTATCGCAGCCTGAGCGCGGAACGTCGTGCGCAATTCCTCGATGCGATTGCCGACGAACTGGACGCGCTGGGGGACGAGTTCGTCGCCGTGGTTTGCCGCGAAACCGCGCTGCCTGCCGGGCGCATTCAAGGCGAACGCGGTCGCATCAGTGGCCAGATGCGCCTGTTCGCCAAAGTGCTGCGTCGTGGTGATTTTTACGGTGCGCGGATCGACAAAGCATTGCCCGAGCGCACGCCACTGCCACGTCCGGACTTGCGCCAATACCGTATCGGGCTTGGCCCGGTCGCGGTGTTCGGCGCCAGCAACTTTCCATTGGCGTTTTCGACCGCTGGCGGCGACACCGCCTCGGCCCTGGCAGCCGGTTGCCCGGTGGTGTTCAAGGCTCATGGCGGCCACATGGCCACGGCCGAATGGGTGGCTGACGCAATCCTGCGCGCCGCAGAAAAAACAGGCATGCCGGCCGGTGTGTTCAATATGATCTACGGTGGCGGCGTCGGCGAAGCGCTGGTCAAGCACCCGGCGATTCTGGCCGTCGGCTTTACCGGCTCGCTAAAGGGCGGCCGAGCCCTGTGCGACATGGCCGCTGCACGCGCGCAGCCGATCCCGGTATTCGCGGAAATGTCGAGCATCAACCCGGTGATCGTGTTGCCGCAGGCGTTGCACAGCCGCGCTGAAACCGTCGCCCGTGACCTGACGGCGTCGGTGGTTCAGGGCTGTGGCCAGTTCTGCACCAATCCAGGGTTGGTGATCGGGATTCGCTCGCCGCAGTTCAGCGCGTTCGTGCAGCAGGTCGCGTGGTTGATCAACGATCAGCCGGCGCAAACCATGCTCAATGCCGGAACCTTGAGCAGCTATGGCAAAGGCCTGGAAAAACTCCTCGCGCATCCGGGCATCTCGCACCTGGCGGGCAGCGCGCAAAAGGGCAATCAGGCTCAGCCGCAACTGTTCAAGGCAGACGTCAACCTGTTGCTCGAGGGCGATGAAGTCTTGCAGGAAGAGGTGTTCGGTCCGACCACGGTGGTGGTGGAAGTGGCTGATCAGGCGCAATTGAGCGCTGCACTGAACGGGCTGCATGGCCAGCTCACGGCGACGGTCATTGGCGATCCGGCGGACTTCGAACAGTTCGGCGAGCTTACGGCGCTGCTGGAGCAAAAGGTCGGACGGATTCTGCTGAACGGCTATCCGACCGGCGTGGAAGTGTGCGATTCGATGGTCCACGGCGGACCGTACCCGGCGACGTCCGATGCGCGCGGCACGTCGGTGGGCACCTTGGCGATTGACCGCTTCCTGCGCCCGGTGTGCTTCCAGAACTACCCGGACAGCCTGCTGCCGGACGCGTTGAAGAATGGCAATCCGCTGCGCATCCAGCGCCTGGTGGATGGCCAACCATCCAGAGAAGCCCTGTAACAGCCACACCCTAATCCCCTGTGGGAGCGAGCCTGCTCGCGAAAGCGGTCTTTCATTCAACAATGATGTTGAATTTTAAATCGCCTTCGCGAGCAGGCTCGCTCCCACAGGGGGTCGGTGTCATGAGCTATCATTGCGTCTTTCCCATTCATAGATTGATTGCCATGACTGCCCAAGCCGACACCTTGCTCAACACCCTCGAACACTGCGATATGGTGGAAATCGACGGGTTGCACGCATTCGAATTCTCCCTCGATGAAGACGACAACCTGCACATCGAATGCATCGACGGTCGTGTGTCTAAGCACTGGGAGTTCACCCCGGCCGAAGTTGAGGCCGCGACTTTCGATCCAGACCTGCAAAGCTGGCTGATCACTGGCAGTTCCGGTGAGCATCGTCTGGTGTGTACGGAAGCATTCGGCGGCGGTGACGACGAGGACGGCGAGCATGAGGATGCGTAAGATCTGGCCTCTGTTGATGGCCGGCAGTATCGGTGCGATGGGCACTCAGGTCTCCTCGGCCGAGGACTATCAATTGCTGGTGGGTTCCTACACGGCGGGTCAGAGTCAGGGCATTTATCGCATGAGCTTCGACAGCTCGACCGGGCAGATCAACCCCACGCCATTGCAAGTGATCAAGAGTGAAAACCCGTCCTGGCTGACCCTGTCCAAGGATCAGCATCGGCTGTTCGTGGTCAACGAAAACGGTCCGGGGCAGAAAGATCCAGTCGGGCGCGTCAGCAGTTATGCCATTGATCCCAAGACCCATGCACTGAGCCTGATCAATCAGGTGCAGAGCCTGGGCAACGAGCCGACCCATTCGAGCCTCAGCGGCGATGGCAGTCATCTATTTGTCAGCAACTATTCGGTGGTGGAAGATCCGGGCGGCACCCTCGCGGTGTTGCCGGTGGGCGCTGATGGCAAACTCAACAGCGTGGTGCAGATGAGCAGTCATCCGTCGAGTCGGGTCAACCCCGAGCGGCAGATGTCGGCGCACGTGCATTCGACGATGTCCTCGCCGGACGGTCGCTACGTGTTCTCCAATGACCTGGGCGCGGACAAGGTTTTTGTCTATCGCTTCGACCCCAAGGCCAACCCGGATCTGCCATTGAAGCCAGCCCAACCGGCATCGGTGCAGTTGCCACCGGGTAGCGGGCCGCGTCATCTGCTGTTCAGCGCTGATGGCAAGCATGCCTGGCTGAGCATGGAAATGAGTGCTCAGGTGGCCGTGTTCGATTACAAGGACGGCACGCTGGCGCAAACGCAGATGGTCGACCTCGCTGCGGGCCAGCCTACGTCCGATAAGGCAGCGGCAGCGCTGCATGCCTCCGCTGATGGCAAATTCCTCTACGTCAGCAACCGTGGCACCGCCAATCAGTTGCTGGTGTTTGCCATCGACCCTGCGACGGGCCACCTCAAGGAACTGCAGCGACGCTCCGTGGAAGGCGACCATCCGCGCGAATTCAGCCTCGACCCCAGTGGCCAGTTCGTGTTGATTGCCAACCAGAAGAGCAACCAGATTGTCGTCGTCGAACGCGATGCCAAGACCGGTTTGTTGGGTAAAACCGTGCAAAAGCTGCCGATGGACGCGCCGAGCGACCTCAAGTTCATGCTGCGTCAATAGGCCGCAGGCCCCGGTACAAGGGGCCTGCAACCTTCTATTAATGATGCTGATATCTGCTAATGCTACAAAGCATTTCAAGACGCGGACCCTCGAAGGTTAAGTTTGCTTCACGGCCCCACCGGGCAAGCAAGCCAACTGAATCCGAGGAATACCGCCATGAACTTCAATCTCTTCTCTGTAATCGCCGCTTCCGCCATCTCCGCCACCGTTGCTCTGCCAGCCAGCGCCAACGTTGAAATCAGCGAGAAAAAATCCCACTCCCAGAGCTACACCCAGAAATACCTGCAACAGAGCGCCAACTTCTACGCCGCTCTGGATCACAAAACCCAAGCCTGAACTTCAAGCCCTGCACCTTTTATGCAGGAGCGAAGTCACTTGCGTCGATCAAGCTGAAAAGCTTCGAGAAACCTGAGTGATGTCGCTCCTGCATAACGCGTTTACGACAGCATCACATTGCCATCAACTCTCGACTTGATATCACATCGCCACGAGTCTAGATTTGACGCTGAGTTTTTGACTCCTTTTCTAATAACAAGGATCGACAGCATGGCGATGCGTCTGGCAGTGGTTCTTCTTTTTCTGTATTCCACCCCCATTGTTTCGGCTGTCCAGCCCGTTCCAGACGAGCCGGATGCTGCGCGCGAGCGCTTGATGAGTTTTATCGAAGACTGAAATAGACTGGCTTAATGATCAACGAAGCTGATGGTCACTATGGATAACCCTGAGTGGTTGCCACAGCTTTTTTGATTGATTCTGTGGGCATCGAAACATGCCCGCGGAGAACACCATGGCCAGCTCAATCCTCACTTCTGCCAAACACGGCGCCTACCTGGCTATCGGTCTTTACGTCGCAATGGTGCTGGTGGTCAGCCTTTCGGCTCAATCGCAACACACCATCGACGCGCCGATTCAGGTCGCCTATCCCGCCATCCAGTTCGAACACCGCGCTCAAGACGTCGTGGTCGATCACGCAGAACTGGCGGGAGTGGTCGGGGCATGAAAGGGCGCAAACTCTGGGTGATTGCCTTTCTGGCATTCATCACCAACGGTTCATCGTTGCTGGGCATCGGGCAGGCTTCGGCGGGTTCTGTGGCTCGCTCGATAGAGGCCAATCACAACCTTGCACGCAATATTGAAACGCAAAAGGCGATGGGGCTGTTGGCGGGTAATCCACCGATCAAGCGCCAGGTCGATTTCTTCGGGCGGTTTCAGGTGGATTGCTCGGTGTTGCGGATGTGTGAAGTGTTTGCCTGAGCGACCAGTCGCCACAAGTTATGTGTGGGGTTACTTGTGCATCACGCCGGTAAACAGGCCTGACTCCAAAAAACGCTGCAACCAGTCTTGCAGCCGCACATAAGGCGTCTGCGCAAACCACTCGCGATCGACATGGGCGAACTGCCGTATGAACGGCATCAACGCTACATCCGCCAGGCTTGGATGTTCGGCCAGCAAGTAATCGCGCCCCTGCAGCAATTCATCAAGCTGACGCAAAAACACCTCACCTTGTGCCCGATAAACCTCCATCGGCTGTTCGGGGTAACGTTCGGCGTATTTGTAGCGATTCAAATGCACCTTGAACACCTGATCGTTTGCTTCGATGAGGGCGGCGATCTGCGCCTGTCCGGCGGGATCATCTTTAAGCAACCAGTCCTGTGGATCATTTTGCGCCAACGCCCAGTGCATGATCGCCAGGCTTTCATCGATGACCCGACCATCAACGCTCAGCACCGGCACCGTGCCTTTGCTCGACAGCGCGAGCATCTCGGCGGGTTTGGCCTTGAGGCTGACCTCGACAATATCAACCGCGACCCCTGAATAACGCAGGGCCATGCGCGCACGCATGGCGTACGGGCAGCGGCGGAAGGAATACAGCGTATTCATTTCACCTCCAGCGTACTCAGGCCGTTGCCCTGGCGATGGACCTGAATCTGCACCGGAATCCGTTCATGCATTTCCTGCACATGGGAAATCACCGCGACTTTACGACCCTGAGCCTGCAAGCCATCGAGCGCGTCCATGGCCAGTTGCAGGGATTCCGGATCGAGGCTGCCGAAGCCTTCGTCGATGAACAGCGATTCGATTTTCAACGTGCTGGACGCCATCGACGCCAAGCCCAAGGCCAGCGCCAGCGACACCAGGAATGTCTCACCGCCCGACAGCGAGTGCACCGAACGCAGTTCATCGCCCATCTCGGTGTCCATCACCAGCAACCCGAGCATGCTGCCACCGCGCTTCAACCGATAACGGCGCACCAGTTGGCGCAGTTGCACGTTGGCGTGATGCACCAGCAAGTCGAGGTTGTACGCCTGCGCGATCTTGCGGAAGGTATCGCCGGTGGCCGAACCGATCAGTGCACTCAAGCGAGCCCAACGCTGATACTCGGTGTAGGCGTCGGCGATCTGCTGTGCCAGCGCCTGATTGGCGTTTTGCCGGCGCTGATCCTCGGCCTGTTCGGCGCGCAGTTCGGCGCAGCGGTGTTCGCTGGCGGCAAACAGGTTTTGCAGTTCGGCGAGCGCGCTGGCCAATTGATCGGCATCGAGGTTGCCATTGTGCTGCGCCTGATGATTGAGCAGGCGTTTGTCGCGCTCTTGCAGCAAGACCTTGGCCTGTTCGATGGCTTTTTCACTGTGCTGCAATTGCTGGCGCAGTTCGCTGACCTGTTGATCGTCGACGCTCAGCAACGCTTCCAGACCACCGTCATCCAACTCCGGATGCTGGGCGCGCCAATCGGCGATCTTGCTGCTCAACTCGCGGTCTTCGGTTTCCAGCGCTTGAGAGCGCTCGTGCAAGGCCTTGAGTTCGGCGGCGAGTTGCACCAGGCGCGTGCGCACGGTTTGCAGTTCTTGATTGGCAGCCGACTCTGCAGTGCGTGCCTGTTCGACCGCATGATCGAGCTGCTGCTGCCATTGCTCGGCACTGGCGTGTACGCCCAACAATTGCGTCAGGCTCTGCTGGCAGGCCTGCTGTTGCTCGGCGAGGGTATCGAACTGCTGCCTGGCGACTTCCAGTTGCTGAATGCGCGTTTGCTGGCGGTCCTGTTCTTTTTCCAGCGTCTGCTGGCGTTGCAGTTGTTCTCCGAGTTCATCGCGTTGCTGCTCGAGTTGCTCCAGGCGCTGGGCAATCTGCCGGTCGAGCTGCATGAACGTCGCGGCGGGCTCGTTGCGCAACGCTTCCAACGTCTCGCTCGGGAGCAGGGTGCTGAACGCCGTCAGTTCTTCATCCAGACGCTGGCGATCGCTGCTCAACTCGCGTTGCTGAGTACTCAAGTGCTGCGCCGCTTGCTGGCTCGCTGTTTCGGCACTGCGCAGTTGATGCTGAAGGCGCGCGGCGTCCTGTTGCAAGGTGAGCAGGGCGGTTTGCCGTTGTTCGTCCTGGGTGATGCTCTGGTTCAACTGAGTGTTTTGCTGCGTCAGCCAGGCATCGCGCTTGTTCGTGTCCTGCGCCAGCAATTGCGTCGACAAAGGATGCGCGTCGAGGCTTGGCGTCAGGGCTTGTTGCTGAGTGGCGAGTTGCTCTTGCTGCTGTAGCAGCTCTTTCTGCTGAGCGATCAAGCCACCGACTTCTCCGCGCAAGTCAGTGAGTTTTTCCTTCAGTTGGTCGACGGCTTTCTGCGCGTTGGCCTGCTCGCTTTCATCATGGCGGCCGAGGCTTTGCAGCAGCGCTTCTGGCTGATGATAAGGATGGTCGGGGCTACCGCAAACCGGACACGGTTGATCGTCCTGCAACTGCTCACGCAATTCTTCGACGCTGGCACTGCGGGCCAGACGCTGACGTTCCAGCAGTTCGCGGGTAACGGTCAGGGTCTGTTCGGCGACCGTCAGTTCGTTCTTGGTTTTTACCCCGTCCTGGGTCAGCCGGTCCCGTTCTTGCTGAGCGGTCGACTGGCGTTGTTGAAGCTCCGCGCCTCGGCTGTCCAGCTCCCGCTGCTGGCTCCACAGTCGTGTCAGCTCTTCGAAGGCCCGTAGCTGCTTGCGGTTGTCCTGCAACAGATTGCCGAGCAACTGGATCTGTTCAGCCACGGCTTCGGGCTCGGCGCCGGCCTCTTTGTAGAGCACTTCCAGCTGCTGCTTTTGCGCGGTGAATGCTTGCGCTGCGCGTGTGGCGCTGAGCTCCAGGGCGGCCATTTCGGCCTGGCCCTTGTTCAAGCGATTGCCGATCAACATCAGCTGTTGCAGGCGATCACGATAGGCATTCCACGCCTCGCTGAGCGGCGCCAGTGCGGCGCTTTGTTCTAGCTCCCCGGCGATGCGTTGCAGGCGTTCGGCGACGAGTTTCTGCTGGTCCAGCAAACCTTGAATGGTGCTCTGACCCTGAGTGCAGGCCAGTTCGGCTTGCTGCTTGAGATCGGCGCTGAGGCTCGCGTCCTTGACCAGACGGGCGAGGGTGCTTTGCGCTTCAAAGGCCTGGCGCAGCAGCGGCGCACTGTGGGTGTGCTGCTGTTGTGCTTCGGTCAGCGCGGTGTGGGCGCTGCTCAGGCTCTGTTCGAGTTGGGTCTGGCGCTCGGTCAGTTCCTGTTGCTGTTGCGTGTGTTGCTGAATCTGCGCGGCCAGTGGTGTGAGCTGGGCGGTGAGTTCGGTTTTGCGGGCGAATTGGTGCCGTTGCGGGGCCAACTGCTCCAGGCGCGTCAGTTTCAGGCGTTCGCCGACCTGACTTTCCCAGTCTTGCTGCGCACCGGTCAATTGCTCCGTGGCGCTCAGTTGTTCGTCCTGCAACTGGCGCAGCTCTTTGAGCCAGGTGTGCTGCAGCTCAAGCTGCTTGAACTGCGCCTGCTGTGTCTTCAGCTGTTGCTGCGCTTCATTGAAGCGCTCATCCAGTTCGGCGCGGGCTTCGGGTGCCAGCGGTGTTACGCCGGTGGCCTGGTCCTGCAACAGTTTGTGCGCTTCACGCGCCTCTTTGGTCTTGTCGAACGCGCGGCGACCGAGCTGGGTGTACAGCGCGGTGTCGGTGAGTTTTTCCAGCAGTTCGCTGCGTTCGTTGTCGTTGGCCTTGAGGAAGGCGCTAAATTCGCTCTGGGCGAGCAAAACGGCGCGGGTGAACTGCTCGAAATTGAGGCCCAATACGGACTCGAGCTGGGTTTTGAACTCGACTTTCTGGCTGGCCAGCAGTTGATCCTGATCGATGTCGCGCAAGCTCTGGCGACTGGCTTGCAGCTTGCCGCCAGCCTTTTCCCGGGCGCGATTGGCTTCCCAGCGGGCGCGGTAACGCCGGCCGTCGATGCCGACGAAATCCACTTCGGCATAGCCTTCGCCGGTGCCGCGACGCAACAACGTGCGCGGGTCGCCGGTGCTGATTTCACCATCGGCGTCCGGTGCTTTCGCCGACACTTGCGCATTGCTCAGGCGCGGTACGGCGCCAAACAGGGCCAGGCACAAGGCATCGAGCAAGGTGCTTTTGCCGGCACCAGTCGGCCCGGTGATCGCAAACAAACCGGCGCTGGCCAAGGGTTCGGCGGTGAAGTCGATCTCAAACGGCCCTGCCAGGGAGGCGAGGTTTTTCAGGCGGATCGCGAGGATTTTCATGGCTGTTCGCTCTCCATCTGCACGTCTTGCAGCAACTCGGCAAAGTCCTTCAGCGTTTGCTCATCGACCTCACTACCGTAGCTGTCCTGCCAGGCGCGACTGAACAACTCCTGAGGCGTGAGCTGATCCAGTTCGACCAGCGTGGTGCCGTCGACGACGCCGTCACGGCTACCGTTGCCGGCGTACTCGGCGGCGATGCGCACCAGACGCACGGCTTTGCCTTGCAGGGCGGTTTCAATCTGATGACGCAGGTCGGGTTGTGGCTCGTCGAGGCGAACGCGGACTTCCAACCACGGTTGGCGCTGGATGTCGGCCAGCAAATCGATGTTGGGCAGGTCGGCCAGTTGCAGGAGGATCTCTGCCAGCGGCGCCGGGCCGATGCGTTGCAGGTTCACTGCCCTAGGAATCAGTTTCGGTTCGACGCTGACCAGGGTTTCGCCGTCGAGGGTGACGTCGAGAATCTGATGTTGATAACCGATCTCGGAGAACGACAGCGGAATCGGCGAGCCGCTGTAGCGGATGCGCTCTTCGCCGTTGACCTTCTGCGGCTTGTGCAAATGACCGAGGGCGACGTAACTGATGCTGGGTCCGAACAGGCTGGCGGGCAAGGCCTCGGCGTTGCCGATGATCAGGCTGCGCTCGGAATCTTCAGACACCGAGCCGCCGGCCATGTGCGCGTGGCTGATGGCGATTAATGCCTGGCCGGGTGTGCGCTTGGCGTTGGCCGCTTCGATCAGCCATTCGTGAACCTGGCCAATCCCGCGCAAATAGTTGTCGCCCAACTGCGCGCCGGTAACTTCGGCAGGGCGCAGGAATGGCAGCGCCAGGCACCAGCCGGCAATCTCACCGCTTGCATCCGGTAACGGCAGCAACAGGCGTTCAGCGTCCAGTTGCCCGTCGTCCAGCCACAACACGCGGCCGAGCGCATGGGTGCGCAAGCGGCGCATCAATGGCGCGGGCAGTTCGATTCGCGAGCCGGAATCGTGGTTGCCGGCGATCATCACGATGGTCAGCAATGGTTGCTGTTCATGAGCGCTGACGATGAAGTCGTAGAGGCGTTCCTGGGCTTTGACCGGCGGGTTGACCGTGTCGAAGATATCGCCGGCTATCAGCAACACATCGGGTTGGTCCAGCTTCAGCTGGCGCAACAACCACTCGAGAAAACAGGCGTGCTCGAAATCGCGTTCCTGGCCGTGCAGATTCTGCCCAAGGTGCCAGTCGGAGGTGTGGAACAGACGCAAGGCGGACTCCGTTGCAAATAAGGTGATGGCCGCGTGAGGAATGAGGGCGGCTAAAGGGGAAGGAGTTTACTGGCAAAAAAAGCGTGGCGCGCGGTGGATGTGATGAAACCGCAGAGTTGTGGTGAGGGGGCTTGCCACAGGCAAGCCCCCTCACCACAAAAGCTCGATTATTTGGGGTATAGGGGAGGGAGCCCGCTATCACCCACCGGATCCTGAACCCGCTCGGCAATCGGGATCGCCTTGATCGCGCGCCACAGTTCTTCGCCTTGCCAGTGCTGGCCGGTTTCGCTGTAGAGCGCACCGTTCAAGCCGTCCAGCGCATCGGACAAAGGCACGAAACGGGCGGCCATGTCGGCCAGGGTTTCCGGTTGTTGCCGGGCCCAGGCGTCGAGCGCCTGGCGGGTGGCGTGGGAGTCGTTCGCCAGGCAGGCGCGCTTGAGGTCGTCGAGGACAGTGCGCGGGCTCGGGCCGGTCTGCGTCGCACGCAGGATCGCCGGTTGCCAGCGCGCGCGCCACCAGAGGCCGAAGCCGAGCAGGGTGGTGCAGGCCAGGATCAGCGTGCTGAGTTTCCAGCGCCACAGGGTTTCGCTGTCCACGGTGGAACCGACCTGAGGCATCCCGGCCGGCGTATCGACCTGCATGCTCGGGTTGTTCGCGACTTGCAGCGTTCGCGCCGGCAGGCTGCTGCGTTCCAGATGATCTTCAAAGGTGTTCCACCAGACCACGTCCACCGCCGGCAATTCGATTGCACCGCTGCGCGCAGGCACCAGGGCTTCACGGTCTTCGCGACTGCCGATCAGGCCGCGCTCACTGTTCTGGTTGCCCAGTACCGGTTGATCCGGATAGCGCCGCAAGCCGTTGACGTCGGTGGCGGGCAGCGGCGGCAGTTGCGAACTGGCCAGGCCTTCAACTTTGAGGATCAGGCTGCGGGTCAACGAGTCGCCGACCTGGGTGTGGTCCGGTTCCGGGTTCCAGCTTTCGCTCAGCGTCACGCTGCGAGCCGGCAGCCAGGGCAGGTCAGCCGGGTAGGTGATGGGTTTGGCCTTGACCGTCAGCAACATCTGCGTGGAGCTGACGCGCATCAGCTTGCCGGATTTCGGCACCTGGGCGGCGGCGTCCTGCGCGGGCTGGGTGTCGACCAGCGTGGCGCTGAAGATCTGCGCCGGAATCGCCAATTCGCCGCTGTGTTGCGGATAAATCGCGTAGCGCATTTCGATCACGCCATGGCGCAGGCCGTTGATGACTTTTTCGTAGGTGCGCGACTCGCCCAGTTGTTCGATGCGCGCATCGGGCACCTGCAACGGGGTCAGGCTGCTGTCGTCGTACAGCGACACCGAATGGTAGATGCGCAAGGTCAGGATCGCCTGGGCCTGCACGTACACACTGCTCTGGTCGAGGCTGGCGTCGATGAACACCGGGGCCAGTTTGGTCGCCGTGTCCTGGTTTTCGCTCTCGACCACTTGCAGCGTGATCGATTGGCTCTGCGCCTCGCCCAGTTGCAACGGCGGAATGGTCACGCTGCCGTTTTCCTTGGGCAGCAAGGTAATGATCCAGCGCGTGGTCGCGCGGTTGTCGCCACTGAGGGTGTTCAACTGATTGACCTGACGGGTGCCGCGCACTTCGAACAGCGGCTCCAGCGGGCTCATGTCCGGCTTGCCGAACTGGGTGACGTCGCTGGATTCAAGGGTCAGCTCGACCGTCTCGCCGGAGTTCAGGCGACTGCGATCAACGCTGGCCACGAGCCCCTCTGCCTGAGCCTGAACGGCACAGCACAGCAGGGCAAGCATGAAGAGGGTGAAGCGGGTCATCGAGTTTTTCCCTGATCCTGATGTTGTTGCTGCTCGTACCAGAATTTGCGCCGGAGCAGTTCACCCGGGTCATCCGGGATCTTGCGCAACCATTGCTCCAGCGCTTGAAGCTGTTCGCCTTCGATCGTGTCGCTGGTCGGACGCGGTGGCGGCTTGGTGCTTTGCTCGTCGCCCAACTCGCTGCCCGGCACCTCATTGGCGCCCGGTTTCGGTGGCGAGGTGGTCTGTTGTTTGGCGTCCGGCGTGGTCTGTTGGACGTCGGTTTGCGGTTCACCTTCGCTCGTCGGTTGCGTGGCCGCACCGGGCTGCGATTCTTGCTCGGTGGACGGTGCCTTGTTGTCGTCGGAGGTCTCGGGCTCAACCGGTGGCGGAGTGTTTTTCTGTTTGAGCAGACTCTCCACCAACGCCTTGTTGGTCAGGGCCGGGCGCAAATCCGGTTGCAGTTCCAGCGCCTGTTCGTAAGCATCCAGCGCGGCTTCCAGTTCTCCACCTTTGGCCAGGGCATTGCCTCGATTGTAGTGGGCGTGGGCGTCACTTCCCTGGGCAAACCGCTGGGCGGCGCCACTGTAGTCGCCAGCTTCATACAGCGCCACGCCTTGCCATTGCGGATCCTCGAAATACTGTGCAGCCCTGGCCGGGTGGTCTTGCCTGAGCAAATGCAGGCCCCGTTGATCGGGGCGCAGCCACAGGTCTTCAAAGTCGAAGGCGTAACTCGGTTGCGGCAGCGCCAACAGCAACGGCAGGCAGAACAACCAGCCGCGCCGCCCGGCGCACGCCGCCAGCAACAACAGCGGCAGCAACAGCCAGTAACCCTGGTCGGCCCAGGTGTCGAGACGCAACATCTGTCCGTCGTTGCGTAACATGCGCGGGCCATCCAGCAGTCCGAGTGCGCGCAGGTCGGCCTCGTCCAGTTGCGCCTGGCGATAGCGTCCGCCGAGCTCATGGGCAAAGGCTTTGAGGCTTGAGTTGTCCAGGCGCGGCACCAGAATTGCGCCTTCACTGTCCTTGAGGAAGCTGCCGTCCTCCTGAGCCACCGGTGCACCTTCGGCGGTGCCGATGCCCAGCATCAAGAATTCGGTCGAGTGGCCGTCCAATGCCTGATGGATGCCTTCGCGTTCCTGTTCGGTCAGGGTCGAACTGATCAGCAGGATCCGGCCATCGCCCAAAGCTCCCTGACTTAGCAGAGCCAGGGCCTTGTTCACCGCGAGATCGGCGCGATGGCCGGCCTCGGGCATCAGCGACGGTTTCAGCGCATCGAGCAGGTTGCGGCTGGTCGACAGATCATCCGACAGCGGCACCAAGGTGTGAGCGCTGCCGGCGTAGACGACGATGGCCGTCTGGGCGTCGCTGCGCACCTCAAGCAGATCGAGCAGCTTGCGTCGCGCTTGTTCCAGGCGATTTGGCGTCACGTCGGTGGCGAGCATTTCCGGGGTCAGCTCAAGCACCACCACCAGCGGGTCGGCGGGTTTCTGACTGTTTTGTTCGACCCGCTGCCAACTCGGGCCGAGCAGCGCCAGCACGGTCAACACCCATGCCAGGCCAAGCACGACCCACGGCAGTTTGCTGTCGCGTCCGTTGCCACCGCTGAGCAGTGCTGCGTGAAAGGCCGGCGGCAGAATCATCTGCCAGCGCCCGGCGCGCTTTTGCCGGTGCCAGAGTTGCCACAGCAGCCAGCCGAGCACCGGCAACAGCAACAGCCACCACGGGCGAAACCAGAAAGGCCAGAGCGCGCTCATCGGCGTCTCCGCACGCGCAGGCGCTTGAGGCGCTGGCGCCAGTCAGGCAGGGGCGATTGCAAGAACAGATCCTTGGTAAACAGGCGTTGCAACAGGTTATCCGGCCAGCGTTCGCGCACCACCAACAGCATGCTCAGCAGCAGGGCCATCGCCAGCGGCCAGTGGTACAACGCCTGCGCCGGGCGAGCCTGGGTCGGTTGTTGTGTCACCGGTTCGAGTTTGTCGAGGGTGTCCTTGATGATCTGTAGTTCGTTACCGTCATGGGCGCGGAAGTACTGACCACCAGTGGCCTCGGCGATGGCTTTCAGGGCCGGCTCATCGAGGTCCAGGCTCGGGTTGACGCCGAGGAAGCCCAGCGTGCCGCTTTCTTCCGGGTTGGCGCCGATGCCGATGGGGTAGATTTTCACCCCTTCGCTGGCCGCCAGTCTTGCTGCCGTCAACGGGTCGATTTCGCCGCCGTTGTTGGCGCCGTCAGTCACCAGAATCAACACGCGGCTCTGTGCCGGGCGCAGGCGCAGGCGTTTAAGGGCCAGCCCGATGGCATCGCCGATGGCAGTATTCTTGCCGGCGATGCCGATGCGCGCTTCGTCGAGCCACACTCGCACGGTGTGGCGGTCGAAGGTCAGCGGCGCTTGCAGATAGGCCTGGCTGCCAAACAGGATCAGGCCGACCCGATCGCCATCGCGGCTTTCGAGGAAATCACCGAGCAAATGTTGCACCAGGCTCAAGCGGCTGACGTCCTCGTCCTGCCACTGCATGTCGGGGAAATCCATCGAGCCGGAAACGTCCACCGCCACCAGCAAGTCGCGGCCACTGGCGGCAATTGGCAGCGGTTCGCCGAGCCATTGCGGGCGCGCGGCGGCGATCAGCAGCAACAGCCACAGCAGCATGAACGGTGCCTGCTGACGCCAGGCCGGCAGGTTAGCCCGCGCACGGCGGCGGGCCAGGCCTTCGAGGTCATTGAGGAAGCTGACTTTGAGGGCCGGCTCGCCGCTGTCGGCCACTGGCAGCAACACGCGCATCAGCCACGGCAGGGGCAGCAAGGCAAATATCCACGGCCAGGCGAACTCAAACATGTTTGCGAATCCAGGTGTCGACGGCTTGGGTCAGGCCGGCGATGGCCTTGTCGTCGAGTTTGCATTCGGGTTTGTAGGCGCCTTCCACCAGCACCATCCAGCGCGTCAGGCCGGCCGCCGGGCAGCGGTTGTCGAGAAAGGCCAGCCATTTGCGCCCGTTGAGGGTGTGGCTCTGGCTGTAGGGGTAGTGGTTGCGGCACAGGCGCTTGAGCAAGCCGTTGAGCTGTTGCAACCAGGCACCGGCCGGTGCGCCGTCGTAGGGCTTGGGCATTTGCGCCAGTTCGGCCAGTGCGGCGAGACGCACCGGGTCCAGCGGTTGTTCGGCGCGAACGATGGGACGTTTGCGCACGAGCAAGTGTCGCATCCGCCACAAGCCAAAGCCGATCAGCGGCAGCAATAACAGCAACAGCCACCAGCCCGGCGCGGGCGGCCAGAATTCGATAGGCGGCGGCGTAATCAGCGGCTGCAATTGATCGAGGCTGCTCATCGACCTTTCCCCGGTTTCTGAGGGTTCAGAAACTCGCGCAGTTGTTCGACCATTTCACTCTGGGTGCTCAACGGCATCAGCAACACGCGCAGCTTCTGGGCGAGCAATTCCCAGCGGGCGATGCGCGCTTCGGCCTGCGCGCGGTAGGTCTGGCGCAGGTCGAAATTCAGGGTGTCGAGTTCCAGTTGCGCACCGCGTTCGGCGAAACGCAGCAAACCGGCGGCGGGCAGGGCGTGATCCAGCGGATCGGAGAGGGGCAGCAGCAACAGGTCGCAATGGCGCGACAGCAGGCTCAGCTGTTGTTCCGAACCTTCGGTCAAGGCGCGCTCGTCGCAGATAACGATCACCAGGCTGCCGGGGCGTAACACTTCCCGCGCCCGACGCAGGGCCATGTTGAGGGAATCGCGGTTCTGCTCGGTTTCGGTGTGCAGCGATTGATTGACCCGCACCAGCCGGTTGAGCAATTGCAGCAGGCTCTGTTTGCTGCGCCGTGGCTTGATTTCGTAATGCTCGTTGTCGCCGAACACCAACCCGCCGACCCGGTCGTTATGACCCAGCGCGGCCCAGCCGATCAGGCTCGCGGCCTGAGCGGCAAGCACTGATTTGAACATCAGGCCTGATCCGAAGAACAACCGGCAGCTTTGCTCGACCATGATGAAAATCGGCCGCTCGCGTTCTTCATGGAACAGTTTGGTATGGGGTTCCTGGGTGCGCGCGGTCACGCGCCAGTCGATGGTGCGCACATCGTCGCCGGCCTGATACACCCGCACCTGGTCGAAGTCGACGCCGCGCCCGCGAAATTTCGAGTGATGCAGGCCGATCAGCGGGCTGCGCTGGCTCGGCGTGGAGAATAACTGCACTTCACGCACGCGATGGCGCATGTCGATCAGCTCGGCGAGGCTGACACGGATGCCCGGCTCGGGCGGCAGTAGGGCGTTCATCGGGGTCAAGCGACGGCTACGACGTCGAGAATCCGCTGGACCACCCGGTCCTGGTCGATGCCAGCCGCTTCGGCTTCAAAGGACAGAATGATGCGGTGGCGCAGCACGTCAAACAGCACGGCCTGGATGTCTTCCGGGCTGACGAAGTCGCGGCCGGCCAGCCAGGCGTGAGCGCGGGCGCAACGGTCGAGGGCGATGGAGCCGCGAGGGCTGGCGCCGTAGGCAATCCAGTCGGCCATTTCCGGGTCGAACTTGCCTGGGTTGCGCGTGGCCATGACCAGTTGCACCAGGTATTCCTCCACTGCGTCGGCCATGTACAAACCGAGGATTTCCTTGCGCGCGGCGAAGATCGCCTGCTGGCTGACCCGACGTTCTGGCTTGGTTTCGCCGTTCAGGGCTTCGCCACGGGCCTGCTGGAGGATCTTGCGTTCGACCGCGGCGTCGGGGAAGCCGATTTTCACGTGCATCAGGAAACGGTCGAGCTGGGCTTCGGGCAGCGGGTAGGTGCCTTCCTGCTCGATCGGGTTTTGCGTGGCCATCACCAGAAACAGCGGCGACAGCTCATAGGTGCTGCGCCCGACACTGACCTGACGCTCGGCCATGGCTTCGAGCAACGCCGACTGAACCTTCGCTGGGGCGCGGTTGATTTCGTCCGCCAGTACCAGGTTGTGGAAGATCGGACCTTGCTGGAAAACAAAGCTGCCGGTTTCCGGGCGATAGATTTCCGTGCCGGTGATGTCGGCCGGCAACAGGTCGGGGGTGAACTGGATGCGGTGGAACTGCGCTTCGATCCCTTCGGCAAGCTCTTTGATGGCCTTGGTCTTGGCCAGGCCCGGGGCGCCCTCGACCAACATGTGGCCGTCGGCAAGCAAAGCGATGAGCAAGCGCTCGATGAGTTTTTCCTGGCCGAGAATCTGCGTTGAAAGAAAGGTTCGCAGCGCAAGCAGCGCTTCACGATGTTCCATCGATGACTGTTCCTGGAGAAGGTGGCCGAAGTCGTTCGAATAACGCTTGGGCTGGGGGCGTTACTTTAATCCATCGCGGGGGGCGGCGACTAACGGCATTTTGTGCAAAGTAAGGTAAATGATTGGTGGAATTGTCTGAAATTTGTCCGGGTCGGAAAGTGTTGCCGTTCTTTCGGGCCTCTTCGCGAGCAGGCTCGCTCCCACAGTTGACCGAGTCGTTTGATTGAAACGCGGTCAATGTGGGAGCGAGCCTGCTCGCGAAGGGGCCGGCAAAAGCACTGATATTCAGAGCTGGCTTATATAAGTCCCCGTCCCCTCAAGAATATTTTTCAGCGTTTCCTCGACTTCCGCCAAATCCCCAGCCTCCGTGTTGTGAATGATTTCCAAAGAATCATCCCCATTCAACGCATCCGCATCCGCCGCGGCGATTTCGATCAGCAGCCGGGTAGGGCTGAGGGTGACTTTCACGCCGTCCAGGGTCGAAGGCTCGCCGTCGAGGGTGATTTCCAGTTCATCCTCGTCCGGGTAGCGGGTCATCAGGAACATGTCGCCCGCCTCGCTGTGGCAGCAGAGCATGGCCATGTTGTCTTCCTCGTCATCGCAAGGGTTCACAATCAAGAGGGCGGTGGTCATTTGCATGGGGAATTCCTGGCTCGACGAGCGTGGTGAAGACGCACAAAACGCAATTCTGCCAGCCCAACGGAATTTCTGCTCGGCTGAGTGTCAGAGGAGGGGCGTGGACACTTGGAGTGTTACTGGTCATTTCTGGTACGCAGGTGCCGGAAAACCGGGGATAAAACGCCCGTTTTTGCCCACGGCTGCTAGTGTTGTTCGAGGCGTGTGCCGCCAGTTGCGTACCGATGACCGAATATGTCGCAGCACCGCAAGCACGGGCCTCGCCGCACTCGTTAAGCTGCGCAACGGATGAGCACCTGTAAAGACATTGCGCTGTTCGCAGCCCAGTCGGTTTTGCAGATGCCCATTCATGGAAGGTGAATGTGACCTGAGTGTCTCGTCCAGCTTCACCCACCTGTCCCCTGTTTCCTCTGCCCGAGAATCAGGAACAGGGTGACGGATCGCCCCGAAAGGGGTTTTGCACGCGACGCTTCCATCAATAACAAGCCCAAGCGGAGTACCACAGATGGCGTTCTTCACCGCAGCCAGCAAAGCCGACTTCCAGCACCAACTGCAAGCGGCACTGGCACAGCACATCAGTGAACAGGCACTGCCACAAGTGGCGCTGTTCGCTGAACAATTCTTCGGCATCATTTCCCTGGACGAGCTGACCCAGCGTCGGTTGTCCGACCTCGCCGGCTGCACCCTTTCTGCGTGGCGCCTGCTTGAGCGCTTCGATCACGCGCAACCACAAGTGCGCGTCTACAACCCCGACTACGAACGCCACGGCTGGCAGTCGACCCACACCGCGGTCGAAGTGCTGCACCACGACCTGCCATTCCTGGTGGACTCGGTGCGTACCGAGCTGAACCGCCGCGGCTACAGCATTCATACCCTGCAAACCACTGTGCTGAGCGTGCGTCGCGGCAGCAAGGGCGAGTTGCTGGAAATCCTGCCGAAAGGCACCCAGGGCGAAGGCATTCTTCAAGAATCGCTGATGTACCTGGAAATCGACCGTTGCGCCAACACCGCCGAGCTCAATGTCCTGAGCAAAGAGCTGGAGCAGGTGCTCGGTGAAGTCCGCGTCGCCGTCGCCGATTTCGAACCGATGAAAGCCAAGGTCCAGGAAATCCTCACCGGCCTGGACAACAGCCAGTACGCGGTCGACCCGGAAGAAAAAGGCGAAATCAAAAGCTTCCTGGAATGGCTGGTGGGCAACCACTTCACGTTCCTCGGCTACGAAGAATTCGTGGTACGCGATGAAGCCGACGGTGGCCACATCGTCTACGACCAGGATTCCTTCCTCGGCCTGACCAAACTGCTGCGTACCGGCCTGACCTACGATGACCTGCGCATCGAAGACTACGCCGTGAACTACCTGCGCGAACCGACCCTGCTGTCGTTCGCCAAGGCTGCGCACCCAAGCCGTGTACACCGTCCGGCTTACCCGGATTACGTGTCGATCCGTGAAATCGATGCCGACGGCAACGTGATCAAGGAATGCCGTTTCATGGGCCTGTACACCTCTTCGGTGTATGGCGAGAGCGTGCGGGT
Source organism: Pseudomonas sp. GW821-FHT10C09 (assembly GCF_059415465.1). Lineage (NCBI taxonomy): Bacteria > Pseudomonadati > Pseudomonadota > Gammaproteobacteria > Pseudomonadales > Pseudomonadaceae > Pseudomonas > Pseudomonas sp. GW821-FHT10C09. The sequence goes on along the minus strand of NZ_JBWKNG010000001.1, from coordinate 131,435 downwards.
CATCCCGTACATCCGTCGCAAGGTCGAAGAAATCGAACGCCGTTCCGGCTTCCAGGCCAAGGCTCACCTGGGCAAGGAACTGGCGCAGGTGGTTGAAGTACTGCCGCGCGATGACCTGTTCCAGACCCCGGTCGACGAACTGTTCAGCACCGTGATGTCGATCGTGCAGATCCAGGAACGCAACAAGATTCGCGTGTTCCTGCGCAAAGACCCGTACGGCCGTTTCTGCTACTGCCTGGCCTACGTGCCACGCGACATCTACTCCACCGAAGTGCGCCAGAAGATCCAGCAAGTGCTGATGGATCGCCTGAAAGCTTCGGATTGCGAATTCTGGACGTTCTTCTCCGAATCCGTGCTGGCTCGCGTGCAACTGATCCTGCGCGTCGATCCGAAGAACCGTCTCGACATCGATCCGGTCCTGCTGGAAAAAGAAGTGGTGCAAGCCTGCCGCAGCTGGCAGGACGACTACGCCAGCCTGGTGGTTGAAAGCTTCGGCGAAGCCCACGGCACCAACGTGCTGGCCGACTTCCCGAAAGGCTTCCCGGCCGGTTACCGCGAACGTTTCGCAGCCCATTCGGCTGTGGTCGACATGCAACACCTGCTGAGCCTGAACGAAAAAAATCCACTGGTGATGAGCTTCTATCAGCCGCTGGGTCAGGTGTCCGGCCAGCGCATGCTGCACTGCAAGCTGTATCACGCCGATACCCCGCTGGCGCTGTCCGACGTGTTGCCGATCCTGGAAAACCTCGGCCTGCGCGTACTGGGTGAATTCCCGTATCGCCTGCGCCACACCAATGGCCGCGAATTCTGGATTCACGATTTCGCGTTCACCGCTGCCGAAGGCCTGGAACTCGACATCCAGCAACTCAACGACACGCTGCAGGACGCTTTCGTCCACATCGTGCGTGGCGATGCCGAGAACGATGCGTTCAACCGCCTGGTGCTGACCGCCGGCCTGCCGTGGCGCGATGTAGCGCTGCTGCGCGCTTACGCTCGCTACATGAAGCAGATCCGTCTGGGCTTCGACCTGGGCTACATCGCCAGCACCCTGAACAACCACACCGACATCGCTCGCGAGTTGACCCGGTTGTTCAAGACCCGTTTCTACCTGGCACGCAAGCTGTCCGGCGACGATCTGGAAGACAAGCAGCAACGCCTGGAGCACGCGATCATCGCCGCTCTGGACGAAGTCCAGGTGCTGAACGAAGACCGCATCCTGCGTCGCTACCTGGACCTGATCAAGGCCACCCTGCGCACCAACTTCTACCAGACTGATGCCAACGGCAAGAACAAGTCGTACTTCAGCTTCAAGTTCAACCCGCACCTGATTCCAGAGCTGCCGAAGCCGGTACCGAAGTTCGAAATCTTCGTTTACTCGCCTCGCGTCGAAGGCGTGCACCTGCGCTTCGGCAACGTTGCTCGTGGCGGTCTGCGCTGGTCCGACCGTGAAGAAGACTACCGCACCGAAGTCCTGGGCCTGGTAAAAGCCCAGCAAGTGAAGAACTCGGTCATCGTGCCAGTCGGCGCGAAGGGCGGCTTCCTGCCGCGTCGCCTGCCACTGGGCGGCAGCCGTGACGAGATCGCGGCCGAGGGCATCGCCTGCTACCGCATCTTCATTTCGGGCCTGTTGGACATCACCGACAACCTGAAAGACGGCGCGCTGGTTCCGCCGGCCAACGTCGTGCGTCATGACGACGATGACCCGTACCTGGTGGTGGCTGCGGACAAGGGCACTGCGACCTTCTCCGACATCGCCAACGGCATCGCCATCGACTACGGTTTCTGGTTGGGTGACGCGTTCGCTTCCGGCGGTTCCGCCGGTTACGACCACAAGAAAATGGGCATTACCGCCAAGGGCGCGTGGGTTGGCGTGCAACGTCACTTCCGCGAACGCGGCATCAATGTCCAGAAAGACAGCATCACCGTGGTCGGCGTCGGCGACATGGCCGGCGACGTATTCGGTAACGGCCTGTTGATGTCCGAGACGCTGCAACTGGTGGCTGCGTTCAACCACCTGCACATCTTCATCGACCCGAATCCTGCGCCTGCCAACAGCTTCGCCGAGCGTCAGCGCCTGTTCGACTTGCCGCGTTCGGCCTGGTCGGATTACGACACCAGCATCATGTCCGAAGGCGGCGGGATCTTCTCCCGTAGCGCGAAAAGCATCGCGATTTCCCCGCAGATGAAAGAGCGCTTCGACATTCAGGCCGACAAGCTGACCCCGACCGAACTGCTCAATGCCTTGCTCAAGGCACCGGTAGACCTGTTGTGGAACGGCGGTATCGGTACCTACGTCAAAGCCAGCAGCGAAAGCCACGCCGATGTCGGCGACAAGGCCAACGATGCACTGCGCGTGAACGGCAACGAACTGCGCTGCAAAGTCGTGGGCGAGGGCGGTAACCTCGGGATGACCCAACTGGGTCGTGTCGAATTCGGTCTCAATGGCGGCGGTTCCAACACCGACTTCATCGACAACGCCGGTGGCGTGGATTGCTCCGACCACGAAGTCAACATCAAGATCCTGCTGAACGAAGTGGTTCACGCGGGCGACATGACCGACAAGCAACGTAACCAGTTGCTGGCGAGCATGACCGACGAAGTCGGCAGCCTGGTGCTGGGCAACAACTACAAGCAGACTCAGGCTCTGTCTTTGGCTGCGCGTCGTGCCTTGCCGCGTATCGCTGAATACAAGCGTCTGATGAACGATCTGGAGGGCCGCGGCAAGTTGGATCGCGCCATCGAGTTCCTGCCGAACGAAGAAGCGATCAACGAGCGCGTTGCAGAGGGCCACGGCCTGACCCGCGCCGAGCTGTCGGTGCTGATCTCCTACAGCAAGATCGACCTCAAGGAGGCGCTGCTCAACTCCCTGGTGCCGGACGACGACTACCTGACCCGCGACATGGAAACCGCTTTCCCGCCGTCCCTGGTGAGCAAGTTCTCCGAAGCCATGCGCCGTCACCGTCTGAAGCGCGAAATCGTCAGCACCCAGATCGCCAACGACCTGGTCAACCACATGGGCATCACCTTCGTTCAACGACTCAAAGAGTCGACCGGCATGAGCCCGGCGAACGTGGCGGGCGCCTATGTGATCGTGCGTGACATTTTCCACCTCCCGCACTGGTTCCGTCAGATCGAAGCCCTGGACTACCAGGTGTCCGCTGACGTGCAGCTGGAGCTGATGGATGAGCTGATGCGTCTGGGCCGCCGCGCCACGCGCTGGTTCCTGCGCAGCCGTCGCAACGAGCAGAATGCCGCTCGTGACGTCGCGCACTTCGGTCCACATCTGGCAGCGCTGGGCCTCAAGCTCGACGAACTGCTGGAAGGCCCGACTCGCGAAGGCTGGCAGACCCGCTATCAGGCTTACGTCGCTGCTGGCGTACCTGAATTGCTGGCGCGCATGGTTGCAGGCACCACTCACCTGTACACCTTGCTGCCAATCATCGAGGCGTCGGACGTGACCGGCCAGAACGCAGCAGACGTCGCGAAGGCTTACTTCGCCGTCGGCAGCGCCCTGGACATCACCTGGTACCTGCAACAGATCAGCGCGCTGCCGGTTGAAAACAACTGGCAAGCCCTGGCCCGTGAAGCGTTCCGTGATGACGTCGACTGGCAGCAACGTGCGATCACCATCTCCGTCCTGCAACAGGGCGACGGCACTCAGGACGTGGAAACACGCTTGGCGCTGTGGATGGAAGCGCACGAAGGCATGATCGAACGCTGGCGCGCGATGCTGGTGGAAATCCGTGCCGCCAGCGGCACGGACTACGCCATGTACGCGGTGGCCAACCGTGAGTTGCTGGACCTGGCATTGAGCGGGCAAGCGGTGGTGACCACCACTTCAGCCGTCAGCGAAGAGCTGGAGCCAGCGGCCTGATCAGGCGCTGAATGAAAAAACCGTCTCGAAAGAGACGGTTTTTTTTGGCCTGGATTTTTTGTGGTGTCGGTTCAGGCCCTATCGCGAGCAGGCTCGCTCCCACAGTTGACCGCGTACCCCTATGGGAGCGAGCCTGCTCGCGAAGGGGCCTTAAGCCTCAATACAACTTCCGGCCCGAATTACTATCCAGCATCGACACTTTATCTGTCGGGCTGGTCAATAAATTACTGAGCGACTGGTCAAACTTCTGCAATGCCCTAACTTGCACATTCTGCTGCTCGTTAATATCCGCCACTATCTCTGAACTAGGTTTAAAGTCCGCCCAAAGAGGCGTCAGCGCTTTCGCATCATGCCCTTGTGCAGTGCCAATATAGTTGAGATTAGAGTCGTAAAAGTCTGCGCTGACATCCGCCGCTAAATCCGAACTACGCGAGGTCATCAACTGGCTGCGACTGTCGACAATCGCCACCACGTCCGGTTTCGCCGCCTTGAGGCTTTGCATGTCCGGGTACACCGTGACCGAGCCGAACTGGCGCTGCAACGAGGCCTTGACCCAATCCACGGCCAGGTCAGGCTTGGAAGTGGCGACGAAGGCGTCATGAATCGGCTGGACCAACAAACTCTGGCCGAAACCGGTGCCTGCGTTGGCCTGGTAATCCTGCAGGTAGGCGCGATTGGTCTGGGTGTTTTGGCTGTAGATGATGCCCAACGACACGTCATGGCCATTAGGAATGCTCGTGGCGTTGCTGCGGCCAACAGGCGCGGTAAAGATGCCGTCCAGCGAAGAGACCGCAGTTGGGGCGGTGGGGATCGAGCAGCCTGTTAAAACAACCGTCATCGTCAAGGTACTGACAAGCGCAAGTTTCATGGTGTTACTCCCGTGAAACAACTTGAAGTCGTGAAGTTTAAGTGCCGGTATTGCCCGGCGGTGATTCCAGACTAAACCTGTCTTTGCTGAATTAAATAACCAATAAGTGGGCTTATAGGCAGGCCAATAGTTTTATTTGGTTTAAACAGGGGCGTTTGATTGCTTCCAGAAATAAAAAGGCCCGAAATCGAAGTTTGGGCCTTTTTATTTATAGCTGTACGTTCAGCCATCAGTTTTCCAATGGGATCAACACTTTCTCATCAGGCGACAACACCATGAACACCAACAATTTGGCGGGCTTAGTGGCGCTGGCGTTTTTCGAGACCAGATGTTCCGATCCTGCCGGCTCGTACCAGTATTGGCCGGCCTTGTAGGTGATCGCTTTTTCACCCTTCACCTGAGAAGTGATCGAGCCGGAAATCACGTACGCCATGGCCGTGCCTTCATGCTTATGGGCAATCGAGGATTGGCCAGGCTTGTAGTCGACTTCGATCATCATGGCTTTTTTGCCGGGGACGTTTTTCAGCAATTCGTCCTGCAGCACCGTGACCTTTTCTGAAGGGCCTTCGTGGGCGAGCGCGCTGACTGAAGCGGTCAGGGCGAGGACAGCGAGCGGGGCAGCAAGGAAACGCAAAGCTTTCATGGTTCATTACCTGCGGTGGTTATCGTCAGCAACAACGATAGTCCGCAGGGTGGACCAATCAAACAGCCAATATTCGCGAAGGTGAGGGGACCAATCCAGTCCAATCGATGAGCCCCTGGGGCGAGCGAGCTCGCCACAGGGATAGCTGCTACAGGGTGTTCTAGCGGATCGGGAAGCTGTTGAAATCCACGGCGTTCGCCAGTTGATTGTCAATCAGGCCGATAAAGCCCTGGACTTCCGGGCAGTTGAAATGCGAGTGCATCGCCGCTTCCGATTGCCAGCGCGAGCTGACGGTCCAGCGGTTGGTGTCCTCGGGGCAGCGGTCGACCATATAGGAGTCGCAGCCCGGTAGTTCGCGCAGGGTTTCGACAATCTTTTGCAGTTGCTTGCCCAGTTCATCCGAGCGGCCGGCGGCGGCCTGCACCTGTACGGTATTGATCACTTCGTTGGACATTGCCCACACTCCTGAATCAGGCCGGACGAATCCTGCTCATTGAGGGATAACGCTTAGGCAGGATAGGCCTGCAACGCCGGACCGCCAATAGCCAATCGCCCGGTAAAGGCCCAGACCAATCCGTCAGGCCACCTGCTGCAAAATGTCGCGTAGACGGTCCAGGGCGGTGTCTATGTCCAGCGTGTCAATGGCACCAAAACCCAACAAAAGCCCGTCCTGTGGCGCTTGCTGAAAGTAAAAGGCCTCGATCGAATAGAGCCCGACTTCGACCTTTTTCGCCAATTCAATCACCAGTGCCAGATCGATAGGCACTTTGCACATCACCACCATGTGGAACCCGGCCGTGGTCGGCACTGGCTCGAACCACGGCGACAGATCGCCCGCCATGCGCGCCAGGATGCGTTCGCGACGCCCGGCATAGATCGTGTGGCAGCGGCGGATATGCTTGAGCAGGCAGCCTTCGGCGATGAATTTGGCCAATGCCCACTGCGGCATCGTCGACGTGTGCAGGTCGGTGAGTTGCTTGGCGCGGATCACCGCTTCAAGAATCGCCGGCGGCAAAATCGCATAGCCGAGCCGCAACTCCGGCAGCAGGGTTTTCGAGAAGGTCCCGACGTACGCGACGATCCCGCGCTCATCCATGCTTTGCAGCGAATCGGTAGGGCGGCCTTCGTAGCGAAATTCGCTGTCGTAATCGTCCTCGATGATGATCGCGCCCAGTTCATAGGCGCGTTCCAGCAGCGCCACCCGGCGTTCCTGGCTCATCGGCAGGCCGAGCGGGAACTGATGGGACGGTGTGACGTAGATCAGCCGCGTGCCGAGGGGAATTTTGTCGACCTGAATGCCTTCTGCGTCCACCGGCACACCGATTACCGTGGCACCGTGCGAACCAAACAACAGGCGTGCCGGCGGGTAACCGGGGTCTTCCATGGCGACGATGCTGCCGGGCCGCGTGATCACCCGGGAAATCAGGTCCAGCGCCTGTTGTGCGCCATTGCACACCACCACGTCTTCGTCCTGGCAATTGACCCCGCGCGAGAACGCGATGTGCCGGGCGATGGCGTTGCGTAGCGCCGGCAGGCCCTCGGGCAGGCTGTAGAAGCCCTTGGAGCCGGCGATCTGGCGCAAGGCATGGGAGGTGCAGCGACGCCAGTCATCCTGCGGGAACTGGCCCTTGCTGGTGGCGCCGCCAATGAAGTCATAACGCAACGAGCCTTCCAGCGTCGGATGCCGCAGGAACACCGGCAGCTTGCGCCAGGATTCGATGACCTCAAAACTCGCCAGCTCGGAATGGCTCTGTTTGCGGACGATTTTCGAGGGCCGCGCATTCACGTAAGTGCCTTTGCCGATCACCCCGGTCAGGTAGTTTTCGTAGGTCAACTGCGCGTAGGTGTCGGAAATGGTCTTGCGCGAAATCCCCAGCTGTTCGGCCAGCAAGCGGCTGGGCGGCAGCTGCGTCCCGGCGGCGAGGCGCCCGGATTCGATGGCGCTGCGCAACTGGTTGTACAACTGGCCCGTCAGGTCCTTGCGGCCGTTGATGACAACATGAAGTTCCATACCGGCGGGGCTCCTGCAGCGGTTGAGGCGCGTGTGCGTCGCGCCAGATTACCCGCATGCGCGGCCGTGCAGAAGTTGCGCAGGTGAAAAACCCGGGATTGGACTGGCGCCGAGTGGTCCACGGTTATTTCGCAGAATTGGATCTGTCGCGCCGCGGCCTCGACGGCTACCGTGAACTACACATCATCGCGTCACGAGGTCGCCCCATGAGTTCCCGCCTGGATTACTACAGCGCGTCGCCCAAAGCGATGAAAGCGATGATTGCCATGGAAGCCTTGACCAGCAACCTCAGTATCGAGCCTGCGTTGCTGCACCTGATCAAGATCCGCGCCTCGCAGCTCAACGGCTGCGCCTTCTGCACCGACATGCACTCGGTGGACGCACGGCGCCTGGGCGAGACCGATCGGCGCTTGTATTCAATCGTCGTGTGGCGCGACAGCGGCTTCTTCAACCCTCGGGAGCGGGCGGCGCTGGCCTGGACCGAAGCGGTGACGCTGCTCTCCGAAAGCCATGTGCCGGATGACGTTTTTGCACTGGCGAGGGAGCAATTCAGCGAAGCGGAGCTGGTCGATTTGACGATTGCCGTGACCACCATCAACAGCTGGAATCGCCTGGCGGTGAGTTTTCGGCAAACCCCTGGCGGCTGAATCGATTATCCGCGTCCGGTGTCACATGAGGTTCATAAACGCTGCGCAGGATGAGGTTTTCAAGGATCGATCGACAGGGAGTCACAGATGTCATTGATGGTATCCACCTACGCTGCCGGTATCGACCCGGTGCTGGCGCAATCCTTCCGGGTGAGCGCCCGTTGCGGGTGCTTCATGCAGGCCGCCCGCAGCCTCAATATCAAATCCACGCAGCTACGCAAACACCTGGCGCAGCTTGAGTCGCAATTGCAGTGTTCGCTGTTCAATCACCAGGACAATGGCCTGGCCCTGAGTCGTGAAGGCTTGGCGCTTCAGGCGCAGCTGATCGCGCTGGCCCATGAGCGCGATGCGCCGGTGATCGAGCAACCGCTGATTCGCCTGGCGGTGGCCGAGTCGATCCTGCACGACATCCTCGGCCGTGATCTGGTCGCCTTGTTGCGCCGCAACGCCAGCGTGCGCCTGGACATCATCACCCTCGACAGTGAACTGAGCCTGCAAGCCATCAGCGCCGATGTGGTGCTGTGGCTGGCCGGCACGGATTCGCCGCTGCCGGGGCCGAGTTTTGCGGTCAGCGAGCCGCAGCGACTGGCGCGTCTGGAGTACCTGCCGCACATCGCCAAACGCTATTCACGGGTCGCGGCGCGGCCAGACAGCCTCGATGATCTGGCCGACTTCATGCTTGTGCAGTGGCAGCATGACCGTCAGGTCGAGAGTTTTCGGCCGTGGAACAGCGTGGTAGATCAGCGTCTGGCCGGCGTGGTGCAGTTGCATTCCTACGAACTGATGCTGGAGATGATCCGCTGCAGTGCCTGCATCGGGTTGCTGCCACGCTACATCAGTCAATTCGACCGCGGATTGATTGCGTTGCCTGAACTGTTCGAACAGCCGATGCAGCGTCAGGTGTGGATGGCGGTGAATGCCGACACCCAAGGTCAGGCCGACGTGCAGATGATCGTCGAACTGATCCAGAACACCTTCAACGAACGCCGGGAGTGGTTCGAAGGTTAACAACGATCAAAAATGTGGGAGCGAGCCTGCTCGCGAAAGCGGTGGATCAGTCACATCAATACTGAATGTGCCGCCGCCTTCGCGAGCAGGCTCGCTCCCACATTTGGTTCTCGCCATGCCGAAAGAATGCGTTGTATCGTAAGCGGCCATGTCTGCATCAAGGATGAATCACCCATGCCCGCCACCGAACCGGTCATCACCCTCGAACGTTTCAGCGAAGCCCACATCGACGGCGTCACCGCGCTCTACAACGATCCGGCGATTACCCGTCAGGTCCTGCAAATGCCGTTTCAATCCACCGAGATCTGGCGCCAACGCCTGGCCTCGGATAACGAGCGCCTGGTGAAACTGGTCGCGCTGCATCAGGGCACGGTCATCGGCAACATTGGCCTGGAACAGTTCTCGCGGATCCGCCGCAGCCATGCCGGCAGTATCGGCATGGGCGTCGCGGTGGCATGGCAGGGCAAAGGCGTGGGTTCGACGCTGTTGGCGGCGGTGCTGGACATCGCCGACAACTGGATGAACCTGCGACGGGTCGAGCTTTCGGTGTACGCCGACAACGAAGCGGCCATCGGTCTGTACCGAAAGTTCGGTTTCGAGACCGAAGGCCTGTTCCGTGACTACGCCGTGCGTGACGGCCGACTGGTCGACACCTTGAGCATGGCGCGTCTGCGTCGCATGCCCAACGCCGATTGACTCAGTCGCCCAGTGCAAACGCCACCGCCGCCTGCGCATGCAGTTCGGTGGTGTCGAGCAGGGGCAGGGCGCTGTGCTCGGGTTTGATCAGCATGCCGATCTCCGTGCAACCGAGGATGATCGCCTGGGCTCCGCGCCGGGTCAGCGATTCGATCACTTGCTGATAAACCTTGCGCGACGTTTCACTGATTACCCCGACGCACAACTCGTCGTAGATGATCCGGTGCACGGCGTTGCGTTCCTCGGCTTCCGGCACCAGCACCGTCAAACCCATCGCGCTCAGGCGATCCTTGAGAAAATCCTGTTCCATGGTGAACGCGGTCCCGAGCAACCCGACCTTCAGCGCACCGGCATCGACGGCTGCCTGACCGGTCGGGTCGGCGATGTGCAGGAACGGAACCGTGATCGCGGCTTGAATCTGCCCGGCCACCTTGTGCATGGTGTTGGTACACAGCACCACACACTCGGCGCCGCCGGCTTCGAGCCGCCGCGCCGCATCCACCAGAATCGCCGCCGCATCGTCCCAGCGCCCGGCATGCTGGGCCTGTTCGACAGGCCCGAAGTCGACGCTGTACATTAGCAACTGCGCCGAACGCAACGGCCCGAGCCGGTCACGAACCTGCTGGTTGATGAGGCGATAGTATTCGGCGCTGGACTCCCAGCTCATGCCGCCGATAAGGCCGATGGTGCGCATGCGGTGCTCCCTGTGAAATGGCTAACCTAGCGAGAGTATCCCGTGGATCTTGACGGTCATCTATCAGGAAATTTCACATGCCCGGCGTGCTGGCGTTCACGCCGGTGGGTGTCGAGGTGTTTTCCGAGTCGGCGAGCGGTGGCGAATACCTGTTGCTACGTCTGGATGAGCAGTTTGCGAATGAGATGCTGCCTGCTGTCAGCCAGCGTGTTGAGTCGGCCGGTGATCGACGGGCGCTGACGTTGGCGCGTGAGATCCGATGCCTGTTGCTCACCCCTCAACCTGATCTGATGGCGCTAGAACAAACAGCCCTGGGCCTGATTGACCAGGCGCCTGTGAGGACGCAACACGGACCTGACGCCAAAGCGTTCGCCCCGGTGCTGGATCAGATCGCCGAACAGTTCCATGAACCGCTGACGCTGGACCAATTGGCCGCCACTTACGGGCACAACGAGCTGCGTTTTCTGCGCGACTTCACCCGGGTCATGGGCCTGACACCGCATGCGTATCTCGTTGAGGTGCGTCTGCAAGCCGCCCGACGGATGATCGAACACACGGACCTGCCGTTGGCCAGCATCGCCCTGGACAGCGGTTTCGCCCATCAGTCGCACATGGGCAGCATTTTTCGCAAACACCTGGCCATGACTCCCAGCCAATACCGCTCGCGCTTTTAGTCGTACGTCGGCGGCCTGCATCTGCCATGCTCAATGTCCGCAGCACCGCTCCAACCAAAGGAACACCGCAATGGACGACGTACAACAACTGGGCGAAATGCTTCGCCACTACGCAGAAAGCGAAGCGCACAAAAAGCAGACGTTCGAGTCGCAATCGGCGCTTTGGGCGACGCGTATCGGTGGGCTGTTCGATCAGATCCAGCAGTGGCTGGAACCGGTCCAGGCGCCGCACCTGCTGGAAGTGAGCCGCGAGGCGTATGTGGCTTCGGGGCCGAGCGTGCCGGTGGAGACGTCGCCGTTCAAGACCGAGAAACTGTCCATTGTCATTGCCGGCAAACCGGTGGAGTTCGTGCCGGACGTGATGGGCACTGGCGGTCAGATTTCCCTGGCGGTGATGGGGCTGACGGCTGCGCGCTATGGCAGCGTTTCGCTGGTGTGCCTGCCGCCGTCGACCAATTGGCAGTGGCGCAAGACCAATGGTTTGAAAGACCCGGACACGTTTGCGTTTGATGCGAACTTTCTGGCGCAGCAGTTACAGAGCCTGATCCCGCGTGATCGCGGCCAGGTCCTCCCGGACTGACCCAAAACCCCTTGTAGGAGCGGGCTTGCTCGCGAATGCGGTGTGTCATTCAACATCAATGGTGACTGACAGGGCCTTTTCGCGAGCAGGCTCGCTCCCACAGGGGACAGGTGGTGGGTTAGATTTTTAGGTTGCCCCAGCCAGGCTTTGTCTCTTCGGGTGCGACTGCCTTCACCTTCTTCCCGGTGGCCAATTCCACCCGCCGCGCCACCTCGGGATCATCGGCAAACGGAATCAGACTGGCATCCTCCAGGCTCTGCGTTGTCTCCCGCTTCAGGCAATGCTCAACCCCGAGCCAAAGCCCCAGCACCGCCATCACATTCAGTAGCACTTCAAACATTTCGGGCTCCTTGCCTCAGGCAATCTGCGCTTCGCGTTCAGCCATCGTCACGTCCGCAACGCGCACGGTGCGCCAGGTGTTGTAGGCCATCAACAGCATGCCGCTGAGGAAGAACACGCCGCCGGTAAAGCGCACCACATACCCTGGGTGGCTGGCCTGCAAGGCTTCGACGAAGGAGTAGGTCAACGTGCCGTCGTCGTTGATCGCGCGCCACATCAGGCCTTGGGTGATGCCGTTGACCCACATCGAGGCGATGTACAGCACGGTGCCGATGGTCGCCAGCCAGAAGTGCGCGTTGATCAGGCCGATGCTGTGCATCTGCTCACGGCCAAAGACTTTCGGCACCATGTGATAGACCGCGCCGAAGGTAATCATCGCCACCCAACCGAGCGCCCCGGCGTGAACGTGGCCGATGGTCCAGTCGGTGTAGTGGGAGAGGGCGTTGACCGTCTTGATCGCCATCATCGGCCCTTCGAAGGTCGACATGCCGTAGAAGGCCAGGGACAACACGAGGAAGCGCAGGATCGGGTCGGTGCGCAATTTATGCCAGGCGCCCGAGAGCGTCATCATGCCGTTGATCATCCCGCCCCAGCTCGGCGCCAGCAGGATCAGCGACATCGCCATGCCCAGCGACTGCGCCCAGTCCGGCAGCGCGGTGTAGTGCAAGTGGTGCGGGCCGGCCCAAATGTACAGGGTGATCAGCGCCCAGAAATGCACAATGGACAGGCGATAGGAATACACCGGCCGTCCGACCTGTTTCGGCACGAAGTAGTACATCATCCCGAGGAACCCCGTGGTCAGGAAAAAGCCCACCGCGTTGTGGCCGTACCACCACTGCACCATGGCGTCGGTCGCCCCGGAATACACCGGATAGGACTTGAACCAGTCCACCGGGATCGACAGGTGGTTGACCACGTGCAGCATGGCGATCACCACGATGAACGCGCCGAAAAACCAGTTGCCGACGTAAATGTGCTTGGTCTTGCGCTGCACCACGGTGGTGAAGAACACGATGGCGTAAGCGACCCAGACCACGGTCATCCACACCGCGCCGCTGAATTCGATCTCGGCGTATTCCTTGGTGGTGGTGTAGCCCAGCGGCAGGGTGACCAGCATGACCACGATCACCGATTGCCAGCCCCAAAACGTGAACGCGGCGAGGGTGTCGGAGTACAGCCGCACCTGGCAGGTGCGCTGCACCGCGTAGTAACTGGCGGCGAACTGCGCGCTGCCGGCAAAACCGAAAATCACCAGGCTGGTGTGCAGCGGACGCAAGCGGCCGAAGGTGGTCCACGGTAGGTCGAGGTTCATCTCGGGCCACACCAGTTGCGAGGCGATCCACACCCCCATCGCCATCCCCACGACACCCCAGACAATGGTTGCCACGATGAATTGGCGGACGACCTTGTAGTTATAGGCCTGTCCGAATGTTGCTGTGCTCATGGTCAATGCTTCCACGGTTGCAAAGTCTTGCACTGTAGAAACCCCGTCGAAAACAAAACAGACTCAGGAAAACTTCATTTATGCGGATCAGATATGAGGCAACCCCGCGGCCATCTACCACTGCCTGATACGGTTTTTTAGCGCTCAGGTGAATCTGTAACGCGCTGCGCCGCAGGTTCATAGTCCCCCTCACAAACGGTAATCGGCCGCAGAGCCCGATCCACCCTGATGAGGACGCCACATGTATCAGTACGATGACTATGACCGGGCCCTGGTCTTCGAGCGGGTTGCGCAGTTTCGCGATCAGGTCGAACGCTTCATGGCCGGTGAGTTGAGTGAAGAGGAGTTTCTGCCGTTGCGTTTGCAGAACGGTCTCTACCTGCAAAAACATGCCTACATGCTGCGCGTGGCGATTCCGTATGGCACGTTGAGCGCGACGCAACTGCGCACACTGGCGAGCATCGCTCGCGATTACGACCGCGGCTACGGTCACTTCACCACGCGGCAGAACATGCAGTTCAACTGGATCGAACTGGCCCAGGTGCCGGACATTCTCGAACGCCTGGCCGAGGTCGAAATGCACGCGATCCAGACGTCCGGCAACTGCGTGCGCAACATCACCACCGAAGCGTTTGCCGGTGTCGCGGCGGACGAACTGCTGGACCCGCGTCCCCTCGCCGAAATCCTGCGGCAGTGGTCGACCATCAACCCGGAATTCCTGTACCTGCCCCGCAAGTTCAAGATCGCCATCTGCTCGGCGGAGCAGGACCGGGCAGCGATCATGATGCATGACATCGGCCTGTACCTTTATCGTGATGACGATGGGCAGATGCTGTTGCGGGTGATCGTCGGTGGCGGCCTGGGGCGCACGCCGATCCTTGGCTTGCAGATTCGCGAAGGCTTGCCGTGGCAGCATTTGTTGTCCTATGTCGAGGCGGTGTTGCGGGTCTACAACCGCTACGGTCGAAGGGACAACAAGTACAAGGCGCGGATCAAGATTCTGGTCAAAGCCCTGGGGATCGAAGCTTTTGCCAAGGAAGTGGAGGAGGAGTGGCAGCACCTCAAGGACGGTCCGGCGCAGTTGACCGAGGCTGAATATGAGCGGGTCGCCAATGCCTTTGTGCCGCCGGATTATCGCTCGCTGTCTGACGTCGACCTCGCGTTTGGCACGCGCATGGCGGACAACCCGGCCTTCGCCCGTTGGGTCTCGCGCAACGTTCAGCCGCACAAGGTCGCGGGTTACACCAGTGTGGTGCTGTCGACCAAACCCGGCATCGCCTCGCCGCCGGGTGACGTGACGGACGCGCAAATGACGGCGGTGGCCGAGTGGTCCGAGCGGTTTGGTTTTGGCGAGATTCGCATCGCCCATGAACAGAACATCGTGCTGCCGGACGTGCCTAAGGCTGATCTCTACGCGCTGTGGTGCCTGGCGGATGAGCAGGGGCTGGGCTGCGCCAACATCGGTTTGCTCACCGACATCATTGCCTGCCCCGGTGGCGATTTCTGTGCGCTGGCCAACGCTAAATCGATCCCGATCACCCACGCCATCCAGGCGCGTTTCGAGGACCTGGATTACCTTCACGACCTGGGCGACATCAGCCTGAACATCTCGGGTTGCATGAATGCCTGCGGTCACCACCACATCGGCAACATCGGCATTCTGGGCGTCGATAAAAACGGCAGCGAGTGGTATCAGATCACCCTCGGCGGCAGCCAGGGCAAGAACAGCGCACTGGGCAAGGTCATCGGCCCGTCCTTCAGTGCATCCGAAGTGCCTGAGGTCATCGAGCGCATCGTTCACACCTTTGTCAGCTACCGCGAGAGCGAAGAACTGTTCGTCGATACCTTGCAACGCATTGGACTGGAGCCGTTCAAGGAGCAGGTGTATCCAAAAGTGCTGGAGGAATCGGCATGAACAATCTGCTGCGACTGGAGGAGGGTGTGGCGCGAATTGTGGCTGACGATCCGTGGTGGCTGGTCAGAAACCCGGAGGACGATTTGCCTGCGGGTTCGCTGATTTTGCCGTTGAGCCGCTGGCTGAAAAATCCCTTCGGGCATGCTGTGTGGCTTGGGCCCGACGATGAAGTGGAAAGCCTCAAGCCGTGGATGCCAATACTGCCGTTGATCGCCCTGGATTTTCCGAACTTTCGAGACGGTCGCGGTTACAGCCAGGCGTACCTGCTGCGCACTCGCCTGGGCTGGACCGGCGAACTGCGCGCAGTCGGTGATGTGCTGCGCGATCAACTCAGCCACATGCGCCAATGCGGCTTTGACAGCTTTGCGGTGCGCGAAGACAAATCGGCTGAGGATGCGTTGAAAGGGTTGGCGGGGATGAGCGTGTTGTACGGTCGTTCGGTGATAGAGCCGCGCCCGTTGTTCAGACGACGCTGAATAGCTGCTACAGGGTGTGTTTTAGCTTGGGGCAATGATGGCATTTTGGTAGAGTTCGCGACTTGTCAGGGAGCAAGTGAAGAAAGGAGTCGGGTGTGAGTGCGGGTAAAAAGATTTTAGGGTTGATATCGCTACTGCTGATGCTGGCCCTGTGGGCCTGTTACGTATATGTGTTCAAGGACAACCGCGACGGGCTGTTGGGTGGCGCCTTCGACAGCACGGCCTGGTGCGGCATACCACCGGCCAGCGATGGCGCAGCGATGGGCAAGGATCAACTGACCCTGCGGATCACCAACAACCTGCGCGGCGAGTTCATGATCAGCGGCGCGATAGTGGTTTCCGAACGCACGTTCAACCGCTACGACCTGGCCCGCAACGAGCTGCGCCTGCGTCTGGAGCCCTTGCAATGGTCGTACGGCGTCACGCCGGTCTTCCTTGAACAGGTCAAGGTCCAGCCACTGACGCGTAACCTGTCATCGCTGAACAAGAGCGCCTATGCCGAACTCGACCCCCGCCCCATTGGCGTGCAGGGGCGGGCGGCGGACTTCCCGTTCGACACCTACCGCTACGGCTATAAGCCGGTGCTGTATTACCTCAAGGGTAACGATCGTATCGACCTCAAGTTCAAGCACATCACCACCAGCATGGAGATGTCGAACACCTTCACGCCGATCCAGAAGTACAACCGTGCGGAATACATCAACGAGAAAAACTCGCTGGCGCGTGAGGAAGACTACAAACCTTATGCCGCCAATGAGTGTGCGTTCAGTGTCGAGCGCAAGGGCTCGTTCAAGATGATCGTCTTGATGTTGCTGCTGGTGATCGGCCTGCCGTTGCTGCATGTGTTTTATCGCGACGAGCCGGGCATCGACTTTCTGGCGACGCTGGTCAGCATCGGGGCGATCAGGGTGTTGCTGGTGGGGCCGCTGAATGACTTCCAGTTGTACAAAATCGACTTTTTGTTTGCAGGAGTGATTTTGCTGGTGGGCACGGTGTCGCTGATCAAGGCGATGCGGGCCAACAGTCGGCGGGAGTTGGCGTTGAAGAGTGGTTCTTCGTGGTAGGACGAGGGCGGTCTGCAAGGACTGGCAAATAACCTGTGGCGAGGGAGCTTGCTCCCGTTGGGGCGCGAAGCGGCCCTGAAAGCAGCGACTGCTGCGCAGCCGAGCGGGAGCAAGCTCCCTCGCCACAAAGTGTTCGGCTTCCAGATATTGGGAGCCGGTCATTTATTTCAACGCCGGATCTCCCATGTTCATTTTCTTCCAGCCCTGCAGCAGCACCTGCGCTTTCGGTTCCTGGCCGTTGTCCAGGTAGTACTGGATCAACGACAGCCGCGCATTGCGGTTGGCCGGTTGTACTTTCAGCAAACGTTCCAGCACTTCGCAGGCCTCTTCGACCTTGCCGCTGTCATGCAACGCCACGGCCAGTACGTAGCCGTATTGCGCGTTCTGCGGTTCCAGTTGTGCGGCTTTGCGCAGCGCCGACATGGCCTGATCCGACTTGCCCGCGCGCACCAGCGACAAGCCCTGGGTGTGCTGCAACAACGCGGCGTCCGGGTGGTCTTTTAGCCCTTGGGCCATCAGCGCCTGCGCCTCCTGGCTACGGCCATTGGCTTCCAGCCATTGCACCAGCGTCACCAGCGCCGGGTAGAAATCCGGATCGCGCTTGAGCGCCGTGCGCAGGTAGGCTTCGACCTGGTCGTTACGGCCGCTCGCCTGGTAGAGCATCGCCAGGTTGAGGTTGGCTTCGGCGCGTTCCAGCAGGCTCTTCTGTGCCGCTTCGTACTCGGCAATCGCCACGTTCCAGTTCGCCTGGGCAGCGCCCAAACCATTGCGAGCGGCACCCAGCAGGTCCCGGGCTGCGGCAATGCGCACGGCCATCACCGGGTCTGTCAGCAACGGCGTCAACAGCGGCGCCCGCTCAGGTGGCGGCAGGAACGCGCTGATCGCGCGCACCGCACTTTCACGCACCTGTGGCGCGGGATTGCTCAGGTCCTTGGTGGCCAGTTTCAACGCCTGTTCACTCGGGTACAGCGGCAATTCGGCGAGCAGGGTGGCTCGCTGAATCGCTGGCAAGTTGCTGCGTTGCAGTTGCTCATACAAGGCTTGCGCCGCGCCGGGCTGGCCGTTGCGAATCAGCCACAGGCTTTCGTCGTAACGCGGAGCCTGTGCGGTCGGTGCGCTGTTCCACAGTTTGAATTGTTCGGTGACTTTGTCGCCGTCCTTGCCCTGGTGACAGGTGAGGCAGGCGTCCGGGGTGCCGAGTTTTTTCGCCCGCTCAGGGTTGGGAATGCTGAAACTGTGGTCATGCCGCAAGTCATTGCCCATGTAGAATTTGCCGGGCATGTGGCAATCCACGCACTGCGAACCCGGCTGACCCATGGTGTGGCGGGTGTGCTCGACGGAATCGTAGTTTTTTGCCTGCAGGCCTTTGCCGTCGACGCCTTCCACCGGCGTTTTACCCGCGGTGTTGTGGCATTGCAGGCAAACGCCGTTGCCCGGCGCCTTGAGTTCGGTGCTGTGCGGGTTGTGGCAGTTGCTGCAGCGCACGCCCTTGTCGAACATTTTGCTTTGGGCAAAAGAGCCGTGTTCAAACACCTCGTCCTTGATCTTGCCGTCCAGCGCATACAACTCGCGAGTCAGGGGGCTCGGCAGGTAGTCATCCATCAGGCGTTTGCCGACGGTGTAGCCATCGCTCAGCGGTGCACGGCGTGAATGGCAGCGGGCGCAGGTTTCGATCTCGACCGTTGCGTTCTTGTCCTTGAGGTCGACGGCAAAACCGGCATGAATCAAATCACCTTTTTTCGCCGTCCATTCCAGGTGATTGGAGGCCGGGCCGTGGCAGGCCTGGCAGCCGACGCCGAGGCTGTTCCATTGGCTGTCGAAGGTGTTTTTCGCCGCATCGAAATTGCGTTTGAAGCCGGTGGTATGGCATTCGACGCACATGAAGTTGGCGTTCTGGCTCGGTTTGCTCCAGTGCAGCGGGTTCTTGAAATTCACCCCCTGGCCCGGATAGAGGTGGAACCAGCGGTGCTTTTCGGTATCCCAGGCCACGCCCAAGGGTTGCAAGCGACCTTCGCCCACTTCGATCAGGTATTGCTGCAACGGCGCGATGCCGAAGGTATAGGCCACTTTGAAGTCGGCGTTCTTGCCGTCGATCCCCGGCGTGTTGACCCAGAAGCCGTCGTCCTTGCGCGAGAAAACGGTGGTCTCGTTTTCCGCCTTGAAGGTGACGTTATTGAAGTCGCCCAGCATCGTTTCGGCATTGGCCGCCTGCATCGCCAATTGGTGATGGGAGCCTTTCCAGTCCTTGACCTGTTCGCTGTGGCAGCCCTGGCATTGTTGCTCATCGACCATCTTCGCCGGGGCCAGCGCGACCGGTTGCGGTTTGGCCGGTTGCGCGACAGGGGTAGCGACGGCAGCGGGTTTCAGCGGTGCCGGCGTGCTGCTGAGCAGAAACCAGCCGATGCCGATGACCGCCAACAGCAGTGCACCGATGGTCACGGGAAAGAGGTAGCGATTAATCAGGTTCGGTGGCGAATCAGGGTTGGGGTTTGTTGCTTTATTTTTATGTTTCGGCATTGCGACTTCCGTAGTCCAGGTGCGTTTGCCTTGAGGCGCGCGATCAAGCTGGGTGCAGCTTTGCTGGATGCCGGGCGTCTGTCAAATGACCGTTGCGAGAGAGTTCGCAGCGTTAGATGAAATGTGTGTTTTTTTTGAGTTTTTTATCGCGAAATGCCTATGACTCCAACCGCCTTTGCACTAGGGTGGTCGCCCTTAAAAACAGGAGTTCAAGCATGAAGCTTGCGTTAATGATGAGCACGTTGTGCATCGCCACAATCGCGGTGACAGGGTGTGCGAGCAAGGTCGTCGAGCCGGAGCAGTATTCCGGGTTCCTCAAGGATTACAGCCAGCTCCAGGAAGCCAAGTCGCCGTCCGGCGCGACGGTGATGCGCTGGGTCGATCCTGCGCTGGATATCAGCAAGTTCACCAGCGTCTATATCGAACCGACCCAGCTCTATCCGGCACCCCAGCCTACGGTAAAAATCCCCCAGGCCACGCTGAGCGGGATCACCGGTTATTACGACCAGGCGCTGAAGCGTGAAATGGCCAAGTCGCTGCCATTGGCCGCCGGCCCTGGGCCGGGTGTGATCGTGGTGCGTGCCGCCATTACTGCGGTCAGCAGCAAGACCGAAGGTTTGAAACCTTACGAAGTGATCCCGATTGCGTTGGTTGCCGCAGCCGTGAGCACCGCCAGCGGTATTCGTGATCAGGAAACCGATCTCGCCACCGAAGCAGCGTTCCTTGATGGCGGCAGCAATAAAGTCATCGCCCAGGTCGTGCGCAAGGGCACCGGCAAGCCGCTGGAAAACGATGCGCAGGTGATGAAGGCGGACGACGTCAAAGGCGTGATGGATGGCTGGGCGTCGGATTTGAATCAGTCGTATTTGAAGATCAAATCCAAATAATGTGCTGTGGCTGATGGCCTCTTCGCGAGCAGGCTCACTCCTACAGGGGGTTTTTGGTGTCCACAGCTCCAGTGTGGGAGCGAGCCTGCTCGCGAAGGCGGCCTGACAGCCGCCACATTCCTCAGTAATCCACACGCGCCATCCGGTTGTAATGGCTGACCAGCGAATCATAACCGCGGGTCACAGCATGAAAGTCATCGCTCAATCGCTGAGGTTCTGCCTTGTCCTGCCAGTCTTTGTGCAAGGTATTCAAGGCATCGAGGTACTTCTGGGCAGGCCCGGTGATGTGGCCCCAGAGGTAGCGCGGTACTTCGTTGCGTTTTCTCGTTTCGGGTAACTCTGCATGGTCGAATTGCTGGCGGTAATCCCAGGCCCGTTGCAGCTCTGCGGTGGTCAAGGCCAGCGCCTGCGGGGAAAGATTGCGGTTTTTGACCCCCTCAGTGACCACGTTCAGTGTGTCCTTGGCCTGAATCATGTAATCCAGCAGGTACCAATGAATGTCTTTGCCATGGCGCGCTTCGATCAATTTCAGCTGCTCGCGTCGCTGTTCAAGGTCCAGCGTTTCGACGCGGTGTCTCAACACCGCGGAGGCCAAAAGGTAGGCGTCAGCCCTGGGCTGAAACTGCACGGCGAATTCGGGCGGTAATTCATAGGTGGGCTGTGAGAAAACCGGTTGCTGGTAAAAACGGATTTTCAGCGTGAGAGGCGTCACGCGTTCCAGCGCCTGCACGTAGTCGTCTGTCAGCGTCACCAGCGACGTTTCATAGCCGAGGATCGAGAGTCTCTCGCTGATTTTCGGCGAACAGACATCCCTTTGTGCCTCGTTCACGGTAGTGGCAACGCCATCGTCGAAATCACGTTGGTTGGCCATCCAGTTCTGAACGGGTTCCCCGAGTTGCGGCGGTGACGTGTAACGCTCGTACGCGAGGTGCCATTGCACGTCGATCCGATTGATGCAGTTGATGATCGGGCTCAAGGCATTGGCTTGCGCAGTGACGGGCGCATCATGCTTGTCCAGCCACAGGTCGAATGTCGTCAGGGGCTTTCCGGACCCGATCATCCCCAGGGTAATCACGCCCCAGAATATCCCCACAGGGAACAACCATTCCCGAGTCATCGTTCGGCCTCCTTGCCGTACCACTGTTCCATCGTGGCCGGTGCGGCGCATTCGCTGGCACTGGCCGGCATGCGGCTGCACAAGCGTTCCGTCCATTGTTGCAGGCCCTGATTGCGATTGACCGTGCCTTGACTGGAAATCACTTTGAACACACCCAACAACGTCACCAGCAACAAAATACCTGCACCTGCAAGGCTGCGTTTGATCCAGGGACTGGAGGGCTGCCAAGAGACGCGCAGTGTGCCATCGTACCGGCGCATCAGACCCACACCCACCAGCGTGGCGACGTAAACGCCACTGCCGATCAGGCCATATACCTTGCCAATGCCCGCAGCCATTACGGTGCAAGGTAACAGGTCACGCAGTACGCCAAACGGTGGCGGGTTAAACCCGGGCAACAGGTACGCACTGAGTCGATCATCCAGCAACCACACACGATGCGCCAACTGATGCATCAGCCAGTGCAGTACCCAGCCGCCGGCTGAAAAAATGACTGACCAGAACACCGCGACGCCGATCAAGCTCCCGAGGCGCTCTCCATCGGGGGCGTATAGAACAAAGCTACCGATCAAGCACGCGAGAACGATGCCCAGGTAGATCGGCCAGTTGTCGACGGTGTGTTATCACTCGCGCCAGAAGAACGGCGTGCCGCCGGGCATGGCTTCGCAGATTTTCGGGAGGTTGGCGTACAACGCTGAGCTCAGCTGACGGCACTGCGCCCAATCCTCTTCGCTCAGGCGTCGGGCGAACGCCCGGCGTTGACTGAAACTGCCCGGCGCCAGCAGCAGGCGAGCGGCACGATGCACGGGGGTGGCGGCCGGTTGGGTGGCCAGGGTTTGTTGCGTTGCGAGGAAGATCGGCGCTTCGTGACGGTCCACCAGTCGCTGCCATTCGGCTTTCGGACAGGGGCTGGCGGGCCCGGCATGCCAGCCTTGCCCGGTTGAAACCGCTTCAAAAATCGTCGATGACCAGAAACGGCTGTCCAGCAATAACTGGCTCAGCAGCCCGTTGAACCACTGGCGATGGTATTCGCCCTTGAGCCATTGATGGCTGAAACACTGAGCATAGGTTTGCAAAAAAACTTCGGCGTCTTCGCGTTCAAGTGCCTCGCGCAAATAATGCGTGATGCCTTGACGCTGCTGCGCCAACAGCTGCTCGATCTGCTCCTCGTCGAGTTCCAGACGTTGCCAGGCGCTGAACCAGTGGAAAGTCTCGATCGCCCATTCCAACAGGGCTTTGGATGTGTCGGGATGCTCGACGCAATGACGCAGCACCTCGTCTTCCATGACATCCAGCGCGCCGTGTTGGAGGGCCAGGGCATGGCGTTGCTGCAACTCACCGAGGCTGACGCCGTTGAGCGAACGCGTGACCTGTTGCAGCACGTCGATTTGTGTCCCCGACAGATCGGTCAGGTCCCACGACGCTTCTTCACGCGGATCCTGCTCACTGAACTGTTCCCATTCCTTGGCATTCAGCGCGTGTTCATAAGCCTCGCGCAGGCGCTGAAATCCCTCGGGGTCTTCATCCGGGCGCGTCTGTTTGAGCAGGGCGGCGTATTGGCGTTTGATGGTGCGCGTGTCGGCGTCGGCCGACAGGCCCAGGACGGTCCAGCAACTCATTGGGGGTGCAACTCCATGAAATCCCGCGACGCGATACAGTGATGGCTATATGATTCTGCGCACCCTACCTGTTTCGCGTCGAAATGTCCTCGGGACTTACGTGCCGTCGCCGACAAACCAGCGGTAATACGGATTACCCCCATCACCCATCATCACTTCACGGATGTCTCGAGCCCAGGCATCCCGATCACCGTCATACGCGTGCAGACTCGCCCGATAGAACTGCATCAGGCGCTGCTGATGGGCGTTCATGCGTTCGATGAAGCCATCGTCGGCATTCAATAACGGTATCGGCTGACGCAAATCCAGCAGGGCCGGCAGCACGCGGCTGATTTCCTTGGCGCGTACCCACGGAGCGTATTCGATCCGTGGCTGATCATCGGTCACCGGCAGCGCATCGGCGGCAAACCGTTCCAGCCCGGCGCGGTCGGTCACCCATGTGGCAAGCAATGCCGCGGCTGAACCGACGCCCACATCCTGCATCGTGCTGCGCACGGATTCCTGCTGGAACCGTTGGCTGATCTTCGCTGCGTCCAGTTCGATAGGTTCCAGGGAGCCCACCAGCAGCATCTCGTGGAACTCGCTGGTCCACAGCGTGGCGTAGGGGAAAACGTCGAGGAAGCTGCGCACCAGCGAGCGCGAATCATCAATGTTCTGGGTCGGCAACGGCAGCCATTGCGCGACCAGGCCTTTCTTCTCCAGACGGCTGGCGGCCAGTTGGTAGAAATCCCGCGAATACAGATTCACCACGCCGGCGGCGGAGGGTGGTGGCGGTTCGAGGGTGATCAAGTCGTAATTCTGCGGGCTGCGCAGCAGTTCCTGGCGGCCGTCGCGCAAGCGCACATCCACCGTCGGGTCGGCGGCGGCATTGAAGTTGCCTTTGAACAACGGTGCGGCTTTGACCACCGACGGCAACAACTCGGCGACCACGCGATGTTCCAGCCCCGGATAGCGGGTCAGGGCGCCAGCGGTGATGCCAGTGCCAAAACCGATCACCAGCGCCGAGCGCGGTTCGCCGTTGTGGATCAGCAGTGGCAACAGCGCCTGAATCCGCATGTAGCGCAGCGATGGCATGGCGTCGCCGGTGTTCGATACGCCCTGGATATACAGGCGCTGGAAGGTCTTCGGCCCCTTGCCCTGTGTGACCACGGCCACCGTGCCGCCGCGTCCTTCTTCATAAAATGCCAACGTACCGTTGCGGGCGCCGGGCAGCAGGCTGGCGAGTTTGTCGACTGGTGTGAACACCGCCACGACCACCGACAACAGGCCGAGGGCGACCACAGCCTGACGCCGGCCTTTCTTGACGTGATGCCCTTTACGCACCGCGAAATAACCGATTCCGGCAGCGACAATCGCCAGCAGACCCAGGGTGCGTACCAGTCCCAGCAGCGGGATCAGCAGGAACCCGCAGAGCATCACGCCGACAATCCCGCCCAGCGTGTTGAACGCAACAACGGCCCCGACATCCTTGCCGACGTGGTCATGGCCCACGCTGAGGCGCAGCGCCAGCGGAAACGCCGCGCCCAGTAACACGGTCGGAACGAACACGATGCTCAGCGCCGCCACGGCGAACCGTGCGCTCATGCCCATCAACTCGCTGGCGCCCATGGCCAACACGGCGATTTCGGCCTGGGATTGCACATACACCAGCCAGCGCCCGAGAAAGGCCACTTCCAGCAATGCGATCAGGCCGGCGCCGGCAATCAGCAAGCCAAACACGCCCCAGGGATCACGAATGCGATCCACCCGACGGGCCAGCAGCGCGCTGCCGAGGAACAAGCCGGTGAGGTAGGTCGCCAGCACCACGGCAAACGCATAGGTGCGGGTGCTCATGAATTGCACGATGGATTGCGACCAGACCACTTCGTAGCCCAGCGCCACACCACCCGCGATGGAATACAGCCACAGCGCCAGGCGATCCGGCGCTTTGGCCACGTGGTGTTTGACCGGGGCCTCTAGCGGCGCCGGGCGATGGCGTTGAAACCACAGCGCACCAGCGGCGGCCAACAGGTTCAGCATTGCGGCGGCCAAGGCACTGCCGCGCACGCCGAGGGTGGCGATCAACACGAAGGCCGCGAGGAGGGTCCCGGCAATCGCGCCGGCGGTATTGGCGGCATAGAGTTGGCCGCCAGCCTTGCCCAGGTATTGCGGGTCACTGGCCAAAGAGCGAACCAGTACCGGCAGCGTCCCCCCCATTAACAGCGCAGGAATGCCCACCAGCGCAAACGGCAAGACCCATGCGGCGAGTCCGATATGCTGTTCCAGCCAGGCGAATGGACTGGCCGCCATGCTCATCGCAAAGGTCGCACCGACGCCCAGCATCGCCACCAATACTTCCAGCCCCGCGTACAGCAGAACCGGTTGCTGCAAGCGATCAGCCCAGCGGCCGAACAGCAATCCACCCAGGGCCAGCCCGGCAAAAAACGCGCTGATGCCCGTGGTGATCGCATACACCTCGACGCCAACCACCAGCGACAACTGCTTGATCCACAGCACCTGGTACACCAGCGCGGCGGCGCCGGAGACGAACAGCAGCAGGGCGGGAATCAACAGGGCCGGGGACGCGACGGTGTGCGGGGCAGGTAGGGTCGACGACTTGCTGGCGACGCGTGAGGACATTGCGGGTTGCCTTGTTCCGATTCAATAAAGCCTGTGACCTTGCTGGCCTCATGCTGAAAATAAGTCCGCTCGCCGGTGAAGGCGAGCGGCGGTCACGCGATCTTACTGTGCAGGCTGTGCAGCTTTCATTTTTTCAGCGATCTTCGCATCTACCGCAGCACGGATCTGGTCAACACTGAAGCTGGCCGGTTTCTGGCTTGGCGGGTACTCGATGAAGGTCTGCAGGAATTGCGCAGACTTGGTCACCGCTTGTGCGACCAGGTAAACGTTTTTGGTGGTCCAGTCGTAATACTGATCGGAAACGATGTCGGCGCGTTCATACGGGTCCATGCGCAGGTTGAAGATTTTCGGTACGCGCAGGCACACGAATGGTTCGCTCCAGACCTTGAAACCGCCTGGTGCGCGTTGCTCGCAGAACACGGCTTTCCAGTTATCCCACCGCATCGACACCAGCACGCCGTCGTCGTTGAAGTAGTAGAACTCCTTGCGCTCGCCTTTAGGCTGTTGACCCGTCAGGTAAGGCAGTTGGTTGTAGCCGTCCAGGTGCACTTTGAAGTTGGCGCCACCGGAAACCGGTGCCCAGCCCTTCAGCAGCTTGTCTTTCACACCGGTATCGCCAGCCGCCGCCAGCAGGGTCGGGAACCAGTCCATGCCCGAGAACATCTCGTTGGACACTTCACCGGCCTTGACCTTGCCCGGCCAGCGAATCATCGCCGGTACGCGGTAAGCACCTTCCCAGTTGGAGTTCTTCTCGTTACGGAACGGCGTGGTCGCCGCGTCCGGCCAAGAGAACTGGTTCGGGCCGTTGTCGGTGGTGTAGACGACGATGGTGTTGTCGGCGATTTTCAGGTCGTCGAGGGTCTTCAGCAGTTTGCCGACGTCGCCGTCGTGTTCCAGCATGCCGTCCGCATATTCGTTGCCGGGCATGCCGCTCTGGCCCTTCATCGATTCGCGTACGTGGGTGAACAAGTGCATGCGGGTGGTGTTCATCCAGACAAAGAACGGTTTGTCCGCCTTGGCCTGTTTCTCGATGAATGCCTGAGCGGCGGCGGTGGTTTCGTCGTCGATGGTTTCCATGCGCTTGGTGGTCAAGGCGCCGGTGTCTTCGATCTTGCCGTCAGCGAAGCTGTGGATCACGCCGCGCGGGGAGTTGGCCTTGACGAACTCAGGGTCGTCTTTGGGCCAGTACGGACGCTCAGGCTCTTCTTCGGCGTTGAGGTGGTACAGGTTGCCGAAGAACTCGTCGAAACCGTGGTTGGTCGGCAGGTATTCATCCTTGTCGCCCAAGTGGTTCTTGCCGAACTGGCCGGTCGCATAACCCTGGGACTTAAGTGCCTGGGCGATGGTGATATCGCGCTTTTGCAGACCGACCGAGGCACCTGGCGCGCCGACTTTCGACAGCCCGGTACGCAGCGGCGTCTGACCAGTGATGAATGACGAGCGTCCGGCCGTGCAGCTGTTCTCCGCATAGTAGTCGGTGAACATCATGCCTTCTTTGGCAATCCGGTCGATGTTCGGCGTCTTGTACCCGACCACGCCCATCGAATAGGCACTGATGTTGGTCTGGCCAATGTCATCGCCGAAGATCACCAGAATGTTGGGTTTTTCAGCGGCCCCGGCAGTTGCCGAAATCGCCATGACCGAGGCTGCCACGAGGGCGAGCTTCGGTAGCCATTTGTGTATGCGAGTCATCTGACCTGCTCCTTTTACTCACTTGCGTCGCCTAATGCGACAAACGTTTATTGCGGTCCTGCGTTACGCTTTTTTTACTTCACTTGCTCGGGAGTGGCGGCGTCGTAGGGATAGATTCGGCGCCATTCGGCGGCCATGTCCACGACCGTCCAGTCACGTGTTTTTGCTTCGTCGAGGGCCTTGTCCAGCCGTCCGATGTCGGACTTGCGGTCGTAGGCCCATTCGCGTTTGGCATCGGTGTGATGCACCAGCCCCATGAATCGTTTGCCCGGCCCTGCGGCGGTCCATTGCAGCATCTGCAAGTCGCCGTCGGAGTTGCCGAAGGCGAGGATCGGCCGCTTGCCGATGACCGCGTCGATGCTTTCCGGTTTGCCTGGGCCGTCGTCGTTGTGGGCCAGTTTCGGGGTGCGCAGGATCGAGGTCTTGCCGTCCTTGTATTGGAAGGCTGTGACAAATGTGGTGCCGATCACCTGCTCCGGCGGGATGCCGTAGACCTTCTCGGCAAAGGCGCGCATGAAGGCCGTGTCACCGCCAGAGACGATGTAGGTTTTGAAGTTCTGTTCGCGCAAGTAGTCGAGCATTTCCAGCATCGGCTGGAACACCATCTCGGTGTACAGCTTGCCGGTTTTCGGGTGTTTGGCCTGGCTCAGCCAGGTCTTGGCGTAGTCATCGAAGGCTTCGGTGGTCATCCCGGTGTGGGTCGCGCCGAAGATTTTCAGGATGCCGCCCATGCCGGAAGCGGCCAGCGCCTTGTGATCGTTTTCCAGTACGGCCTTGAACGGCTGGGTGGTTTTCCATTCCGGGTGTTGCGGCGCGGTGCGCTTGACCTCTTCGAGGGCAAACAGCAACTCGAAGTACATTGGCTGCTCGCTCCACAAGGTGCCGTCATTGTCGAACACGGCGATGCGGTCTTCGGGTTTGACGAAGTCTTTGCTGGATTGGTCGGTGACGGCCTGGACGAACTCGATGATGTGTTTCTTCGACGGACCGTCGTTCCACGAGGGCAGGGGTTCGGCGGCTTGCGCAAGCAACGGCAGGGCCAACGCGAAGAGCAAAGTCAGCCCGAAGCGGTGGCGGATCGATATCGGGTTCGTCATGGGAAATCCTTTTGGTGAACAGGGTTTAACGGCCGTAATGCCGAGGCGGGCAAGGCCTGCTGTTGTCGGGCCTGACTATGCAGCGTAGACAACGAATCCTTGAGTTGCCGCAATGCCTGATCTTCGGTTGGCGCAGGGCCGTAGCAGGCGCGCAGCAGGTCTTGCAGTCGAGGGCTGAGCGTGCTCAATTTCAGGCCCAGGTGGCTGCGCTTGAGCCACAGGTACAACGCACTCAACTGAGCCGGTTTGCCATCGATTTGCCGCGGAATCTGCCGCCAGGCGTAGTCGGCAGATTCCAGCCATGCCGCGTGCCGTGCCTGACGCCGGGCTTTGGCGTCGAGGCACGCGCGATACACGAAGGGACGGGCGAACCATCCGGCCAAAATCGCCACCAACAGCAACGCCAGGATCGCCAGCCAGTGTCCGGAAAGGTGTACACGGCTTTGTTGACCGAGTTTTTTCAGGTCTTCGGTGATTGAGAACACCGGTTTATAAGCGCTGTTGGCCGCAGCCTCGAAGCTCACCGCCGGGACTTGCGCGGTGCGGGTTTGCTGGCTGCTGGCGTCCCACCAGGTCAGGTCGATGGCAGGCAGGTTGTAACGGCCTTCGGTGTCGATGCGGTACGTCACAGTGTCAATGCGCTGGCCGCCGTTGAAGTTGCCTCGGCCGTCGTCCAGATTGCTGATTTGCGGGTTTTTCGGGTAACGGCTCAAGCCACTGATATCGCCGAGCGCTGGTGCTGGCAGGGACATGGCCATGGCGTTGTCGGCCTGCAAGGTCAACTGACGGGTGATGCTGTCGCCCACTTTCAGCGGCGTCGC
This sequence comes from Pseudomonas sp. GW821-FHT10C09, assembly GCF_059415465.1. NCBI lineage: Bacteria > Pseudomonadati > Pseudomonadota > Gammaproteobacteria > Pseudomonadales > Pseudomonadaceae > Pseudomonas > Pseudomonas sp. GW821-FHT10C09. The sequence continues at coordinate 102,133 of NZ_JBWKNG010000001.1, read as the reverse complement.
CGAGTGGATGACTTTCTGTGTGAGACGCAAGCCTTGCGCTACCAACACCGGCTCACCGGGCTTGAACCCTGGCGGTTGCGCAGCGGTGAAGTGCAGTGGCTGGCTTTGCGCGCTCAACGGGGCACTGGCCTGGCCTGGCGTGGCCTGCACAGTCAGCGGCGGGATGTCGAAACCCTGGGCCAGATTCGGGGTGATCCGGTAGGTGTAGCGCATGCCGTTGAACGATTTTCCGTCGAGGGTCTGATTGATGTGCTCGGCGTGGCCGTCGGGTGGCAGGACCAGTGCGCCCGGCAGCTTGAGGTCAGGCAGGGTTGGCGCGTCGGTAAACCAGCTGTCGGTGAGGATGTCGAGTTGCAGCTCCAGAATGCCGCCCACCATGACTGAGTCATTGGGTTGCAGGTGGGTCTGCACGCGGAGGTCGGGTTCGGTGGCCAGGGCTGTGGTGGTGAGCAGGCAGAGGAGCAGGCCTGTTAGTTTGATAGTGACTGTTCGGACGCCTTCGCGAGCAGGCTCGCTCCCACAGTTGATTTGTGTGCGCTGAGGATCCCCTGTGGGAGCGAGCCTGCTCGCGAAGGCCACGACTCGGTTCATGGTCTGGCCCCCGCCTGATCCTGCAAACTGAATTTCTGCTTAAGGAACTTCGCCGGCGAGGTACTCAAGTTCTGCAACCACTGCTCATCCGAAGCCGCCTGTTCGGTTTGCACCGGTTTGCTCTGGCCCTTGCCCGGTGCCTTGTCCATCTTGATTTCGTCCGGCTTGACCTCGGGTGCGTTCTGCTCGGCGCTTTCAGTGTCTTTCTGCAAGGCAATCGCCAAGGCCAGATTGGCCGTGGCCTCGGGGAATTGCGGCTGCAACTTCAACGCCTGGGTGTACGCGGCAATCGCCTGATCAAATTTGAAGCGGCGCACGTAAATGTTGCCCAGGTAGAAATACGCCTGTGGTGTTTCCAGTCGGGCGAAACTGGCCAGTGCCAGATCGAAGTCCGCTGCGTTATAGGCGGCGATGCCTTTCCAGTATGGATCGACGAAGCGCGCAGCGGCCTGTGGGAAGTGCTCGTGCTCAAAGGCCCAGCGGCCTTGCTGATCAGGGGTGAAGAAGGCGTCGGTCAGAGCGTTGGCCTCGGCACTGCTCGGCTGGAAACCAACGCCCAGTGTCAGCAACAAACCAGCCATCCAGTTCAGGCTCCAGCCTTTGCGCACGCTGAAAAACGCAAGTAGCAGCAACGGCCAGCACAGCCAGTAACCGGCGTCTTTCCAGTGCAGTTCGCGCTGTTCGTCGCTGGCACTCTGGAAGTGCTGCTCGGCGTGCAGTTCCACCCAGTCGAGATCGTCATTGTTTAGCGTCAGGCTGCCCAGCGGCGCATCCACGGCGGATGCCAGTTGCTTGAGCGCCGCCTGATCAAAACTGCCGAGCACCGGGCGACCGTTGCTGTCGGTGCGCGGCTGGCCGCTGGCGTCATGGATGATGCCGCCATCCTCGCTGCCGACGGCGAGGATCAGCACTTGTAGCGTGCTGTCGTCGAGTTGCTTGTCGAGCCCGGCGAGTTGCGAAGTGTCGGCGCCGTCGGTGATCAGCAGCAGCGTGCCCGGGGTTTTCTCGGCGGCGAGCAGGCGTTTGGCTTGCTCTATCACTGCACCGACGTTTTTGCCTTGCTTGGCAATCAGGTCGGTGCTCAGAGCCTGAATGAACGTCTCCAGCAACGCCGGATCATCGGTGGGCGGCAACACCAGGTGCGCGCTGCCGGCGTAGGCGATCAGCGCGTTGCGCGCACCGGCGCGACGGTGGATCAGGTCGTGCAGTTTGTGCTTGGCCGCTTCCAGTCGACTCGGCGGTACGTCGCTGGCGTCCATGGACGGCGACAGGTCGAGGGCGATGATCAGCGGCGCACGGTTTTCCAGGAAGTCCGGGCGATCCTGCTCCCAGGTCGGGCCGGCGGCCGCGACAGCGCCGAGGATCAACACGGCGCAGACCAGATGCACCGGTCGCAAGCGTTGTTGATCCTGCGGGGTGATCAGCAGGTGCGGCAGCAAGTGCTCGGCAATGTTGCTGCGCAAGCGTCGTTGCCAGTCGCGGCTGCGGCGCCAGAGCAGCGGCAGCAAGGCGGCGAATGGCACGAGCAACAGCCAGAGCGGACGCAGGAAGTGGAAGTCGCTGAGGTTGATCTCCATTTCAAGCCTCCTGCCGCTGACGCGCGAGTGTCAGGTGGGGGCGGAGCAGGGCGCCCAGGTGATACAACGCCAGCAGCCCGATGGCGGCGCCGAGCGGCCACCAGAACAGGTCCTTTTTCGGCTGATGGCTGAGGGTTTTCACCTGGTGCGGGGTCAACTTGTCGAGGGTGCTGTAGACCTGATCCAGCGCGGTGCGGTCCTCGGCGCGGAAGAACTGGCCACCGGTGGCCTTGGCGATCTGTTGCAAACCTTGCAGGTTGACCTTGGCTTCGCCTTCGGCCGTCGGGTCGCCGATGCCGATGGTGTGAATCACCACGCCTTTGGCGGCGGCCATTTCTGCGGCGTGGTCCGGGGTGATGGCGCTGCTGGTGTCATTGCCGTCGGTCAGCAGGATCAGCACTTTCTCTTGTTCGTGGGCTTGGTCGAGCAGTTTCAGACTCAGGCCAATCGCATCGCCAATGGCGGTGTTGGGGCCGGCCATGCCGATGCCGGTGTCGTCGAGCAACAGCGACAGGCTGGCGTGGTCCAGGGTCAATGGCGCCTGCGGATAGGCGCCGCTGCCGAACACGATCAGCCCCAGGCGATCATCCTTACGCTTGTCGATAAAGCCATGCACGACTTCTTTGACGGCCGCCAGACGATTGATTTTCTGGCCATTGGCGTCGGTGAAATCGGTGGTTTCCATCGATTGGGAGATGTCGATGGCGAGCATCAGGTCGCGCACCGGTTGCTGGCGTTCGATGGGTTTTTCGACGAACACCGGGCGCGCGGCGGCCAGCAGCACCAGCGCCCAGACCATCAGGTTAAAGGCGAGCTGCCAGCGGTTATTGCGTGTGCCGGCCTGACTCGGTGCCTGACCGATCGCGCGGCTCATGGCACCGAAAAACGGCACGCGCACGGCGCTGCGGGCCTCGCGGTAATCGGGCAGGAAGCGATAGCCGAACCACGGTAATGGCAGCAGGATCAGCAACCAGGGGTAATCAAGCTGCCACATGATGATGCTCCACCCAGAGTTTGCAGGTGTTGAACAGGTGCTCGCGTTGCTCGGTTGGCAATGCGAGCAGGGTTGAATCAGGGGCATACGCCAACTGCGCCAGTTGCTGGCTGAAGTCGGCGGGTAGCGGCGATGCACTGTGCTGCACCAAAAAGGCCTGCCAGTCCTCACCTCCAAGCGCACCAACTGTCCCCTGTGGGAGCGAGCCTGCTCGCGAAGGGGTCTTCACAGTCACCATGGGTATCGACTGATCGGCCGCCTTCGCGAGCAGGCTCGCTCCCACAGGTTTTTTATTCCAAGGGGAGGGCATCGAGAGGGCGACACGTTTGAGCAGTTCGGGGAGTTCGCACAATGCTTTGAGCTGATTGTCGCTGGCCTGCAACTCAGCCAATCGCACCAACGCCTCCCGCCGATATCGATCCCGTCGCCACTGCCAATACCGCCGCGCACTGACCAATACAACAGCCACCACCAGCAACCCCAGCAACACCCACCAACCCCACGTCTGCGGCGCATAGCTGACCGGCGCCGGCAGGGCAATTTCCTTGAGTTGATCGATGCTCGGAATGTTCGGGTTCATCGCCGCCCCCTGCCGAGTTCTGCCCGCAGTTGTTCCTGCGCGTCGGTCGCGGTGCTGAACATCATCAACGGCACCTGGCTGCGACGCAGCAATGTCGCGACATCCTTGAGCCGCCCACTGAGGAAATCCCCCAGCGGCTGATGCACGCTGCGCTGCTCGACCGCCAGTTCCACCTGCAACTGGCCTTGAGTGACTAGCAAGCGCCCGTTTTTCGGCAGGTTCAGCGCCAAAGGGTCATACACCTGCATGGCGATGACATCGTTGTGCGTCGCCAATTGCCGCATCAATTGCAAGGTGCGTTCGCCGGCGCCGGCAAAGTCGCTGACGATGCAGATCAAATGGTCATGCCCGGCCACCGCCAGGCAATGCTGTAACACCTTGTCCAGTTGGTCTTCGCCTTCCGCGTCGGGGTTGGCGGCGTTCAGTTGCTGGTTCTGCTCGGCAATCCGGCTGCACAACGCTTCGATCCGTTTGCGGCTGCGCAGCGGAGCAATGCTGTCGATGCGTGAATCGTTGAACACCAGCCCGCCAACCCGATCACCGGCGTTAAACGTCATCCACGCCGCCAGTGCGCCCAGTTCAGCGGCGATGGCCGATTTGAAACTGCGCTGCGAACCGAAAAACATCGACATGCGCTGGTCCACCAGAATCAGTGCCGGGCGATCGCGCTCTTCGGTAAAGGTGCGCACCACCGGTTTGCCGGTGCGCAGCGAAGCGCGCCAGTCGAGGTGACGCAAGTCGTCTCCCGGCTGGTAGCGGCGCAACTCGTCGAAATTCAACCCACGCCCGCGCAGCCGCGAAGCATGGTTGCCGGCGAGGATGCTGCCTTGCGGTTGCCGCGCCAGAAAACTCAAGTCACGGGCCTTGAACTCCAGCGCCATCAGTTGCGCGAGCGAAACATAGACCAGGCCGTCGGTGCTTTTCATGTTCTACCTCAGGCCGGAATCGCAACCTTGTCGAGCAGACGATCAAGCACTTGATCCGCCGTCACGCCGTCAGCCACCGCGTCGTAACTCAGTTGCAATCGATGACGCAGCACCGGATGAACCACGGCGCGCACGTTATCCGGCGAAACGAAATCCTGCCCCTGCAACCAGGCATCGGCGCGGGCGCAACGGTCCAGACCGATGCCGCCGCGAGGGCTGGCGCCGATGGCGATCCAGCGGCCCAGATCGGCGTCGTAATCGGCCGGGTGGCGAGTGGCATTGATCAGGTCGATCAGGTAGCGGTCGATGGCCGGGGACACGTGAACCGCGCTGACTTCACGGCGCGCGGCGAAGATCACTTCCTGAGACAGTGAGAAGCCCTGGACCTGTGCCGTTTTGGCACCCAGCGCAAATTCTTCCTCACGCAGCAGGCGCAACACCTGGCTCTCGTTTTCTGCACTCGGGTAGTCGAGCAGGACTTTCATCAGGAACCGGTCCATCTGCGCTTCGGGCAGGGGATAGGTACCTTCCTGTTCAATCGGGTTCTGCGTGGCGACCACGATGAACAGTTCCGGCAGCACATGGCTGTTGCCTGCCACGGTAATTTGCCGCTCTTCCATGGCTTCCAGCAATGCGGCCTGGACCTTGGCCGGGGCACGGTTGATTTCGTCCGCCAGGATCAGGTTGCCGAACAACGGGCCGGGCTGGAACTGGATCTCGTTCTTGCCGTCGACCTGGTGCAAGACCTCGGCGCCGGTGATGTCCGACGGCAGCAGGTCAGGGGTGAACTGGATGCGGCTCATCTTCGCGTCCAGGTGTTTGGCCAGCGCCTTGACCGTGCGGGTCTTGGCCAGTCCTGGCAAGCTCTCCAGCAGCAAATGCCCGTTGGCCAACAGTCCAAGCAGAATCTGCCCGATCACCTGATCCTGGCCCAGGACGCTTTCGGCGATGCTGGCTTGCAGGGCGTTGAGGTCGTTGAGTGCAGTCATGACGGATCCTTGATTCAGAACATGAATGTTGGAATGACGGGAATGAGTCTGGAATCGGTGGCCATCCCTGGTCACTCCTTAGAAAAACGCTAATGTCAGGTTGACGCTGATGCCATTGCCTTCAGGCCGGTTTTTGGTATCGAACTCCGGTACCCAACGGGCGCTGACGCTGGCCTGGGCATCGTTGAACTTGCCAGCCCAGCCAACGGCCGGGCCAGCACCGACCGAGCGGCCGCGAAAGCCGCTGGTAGCGCCACTTCCCGAGTCATCAGTCACCTGCTGGATGTAGCCTGCGGCGATACCAGCATTCCAACCGTTGCCGAAACCGTGGGTCCACAGCGCATCGAGGGTGAAAATGTTGCCGTTGCGGTAATCGGTGGCGTCATTCTCGGTGTAGAACTCCAGCGCGCTGGACAGGGTGAATTCGCCACCCTTGCCGTCCAGGTGGGTGAAGGCGACGGTGGGCATGAAGGTGTAATTGTTCTGGCCAGGGTTGGCCAGACGGTCATCGTTGTAGGCACCGGTCGGCACATAGATCGGCAGGGACAACGAAATATGGTTGACCTCGTCGATGTGGTAACCCGCCGCAATCGGCGTCACCAGCATGTCGGCGAACTGGGTCCCGGTGTCCTCGTTGCCCAGGGTTCTGCCACGGGGGCCGGTGACACTGGCGGTGACGTCGGTGTATTGCACTGGCACGCCGATGGCCGAGGCGTAGTTCCAGCGACCCTTGCCGGTGTCCCAGATATGAGTGAAGTTGGCCATGGTGTAGGACACTTTCATGTCCAGCCCGGTACTCAAGGCACCGACAATCGGCACCTGAGAGTTACCCTTGAGGGTGCCGTCGTACCAAATGCTGGTCAGGGACATGACCCAGCCGGCCTCCGGCGGGACGATCCCGGCGTTGGAAAATACCTGTTGCCCGGTAATCGGCCGCCCGACACCGCCCTCGGCTGCCAGCGTCAACGGGCTTGCGCCAATGACGCACAGCGCCAGTAAAGGACGTACTACAAAAGGCCTGACCATGACTGACTCCGCTTACTGTTTTTGTTGTGAATTGACCGGCGTCAGCAGCGGCATTTGCCACTGACCGCTGGTGACTTCCGGTTTTGGCAGGTACAAGCGCAAGATTCCGTAGAACGGGCCTTTCGGCGCTGGCAGCCAGTTGTTTTGCAATGCTTTGGCCGGGGCTTTGTTTTGCACGTACAGGGTCAGGCCGCCGTCGGCGTCGAGCGTGAGATCGGGCAGCATCCGTGAGTTGATCAGGTAGCGATTCAGCGGGTTGGCCACCAGCAACTTGTTCTTGCCGTCGTACATCGTCAGCGACCAGAAGGCATCGGCCGGGGGCAGGGCGCCCTTGTCGAAGTGCAGGGTGTAATCGTGCTTCGAGGCATCGACCGGCTGGCCGTCCTTGTCGACGAAGTAGCCGATGTACTCCGCTTCTTCGGCCGAGTTGCCGAAGATCCCCATGTTGGCGCCGGCGTAGCGGTACAGGTAGTTGCCGTTAAGGTGATCACGGGTGCCGAAGAAGTCGCCGCTGGTGACCTGGTGAGTGTCGACCTTGTCCTTCTTGAACTGGGCGAACTCGGCTTTGGCGTCGCTGATGCCGTCTTCCAGCGCCTGGCGCTGTTCAGCGCTGAGGTCATGCAGATTGAATGGCTTGCCGGCTTGAATGCCGATCTTGGCAAAGCGCGCGAGCAGGTCTTTTTCCGCGTCCTGCGCCGGGGCGAACGACAGCATGAAGTTCAGATATCGGAACAGGTCCGGGGTGTCGCTCATGGTCGGCAGCGGTTTTGGCCAGTCAATCTTTGCTGCTGCCGGCGGTGCCTTCTGTTTGACGTAGTGGCTCAGGGTTTCGACCTTGTAGCCTTTCTGGATCTGCTTGACCTTGGCCAGGTCCTTTTCATCGAACAACTGTGTGCGATACAGCGCGTAGGCGATGTTGCTTTCGCTGCGCACCAACCGGTCCATTTCCACCGGTTGCTGACCTTGCCAGTTCGGCCCGGCGATCATGAAATGGCCGCCGTTGTTGCCGGTGCTGCGGGTGCCCAGGTAGGCAAAGTTCTGCGTGTACGCGTCAATCAATTGCACCGAGTAATAACGGTGTTCCTCGATAGGCGGCAGGGTCAGCACTATGGGTTCGGCGCGCAGGTCCATCCAGACAAACGAATAGGGCGTGTCGGCGTTGGGCGTGACGAAGGCGGTGTCTTTGGCGGTGAATGCCTTGGCGGTGTTGCCGATCTGGTTCAGCGGTGCCTTGAAGTTCGGGCTCTTCTTGTCGATGGCCTGGGTGTAGAGGGTCTTGTACATCTCTACCACCGGGAAGCCGTACAGATAGGCTTCCTTGGCGATGCCACGGGCTTCTTCAGGCGTGGCGGTGAAGAGATTCTGGGCGCCAACGCCGCAGCTGACGAACATGGTCATCAGGCTGAAACCGGCTGCGCGAATTGCACCGTGCATAAGTAGTCCTTATTTACCGAACGTAACGTTGATCCCGGCGAACAGAGTGAACTGCGGCAAGCCGTCGCCTTTGCGTTCAACTGTCCACTGCGGCTCGATGAATGCGTTAAGAATATTAGTCCCGGTTTTCCACACCTTGCCGCCACCGAAACCGATCGGGATGTAATGGGTGTTGTTTTTCAGGTCGAACGTCCAGGTACCGGTCGAACGCAGGTACCAGCCCTTTTCCAGGTTGTGCATGAGAAAGGGCTGCATGGTTGCGGTTTCGACATGGGCGCGGTCGTGGTCGCCGGCGAAGGAACTCTGGTATTGCACCAGTGCGCCCAGCAGGCCACGAGGTGAGGAGTCGATGGCCACGGCCGCCAGGCCTGCCTGCCACTTGCCGGTGCCCAATTCATCCTGTTCAGCGGTTGGCGCGGTGATTTGCGGGCCGATGCCCAGCTGCACGCCGTCGGTCTTGAGGATGAAGATGTCGAACAGGTTCAGGTCACCGATGCCGGTGCTGTAGCCGCTGTGCGGGTCGGGGCGGGTGCTGATCGGCAGGGTGGCGCGGAGCAATTGCGGCACGCCGATAAAGTCATTCGGTGCCATCGGCAAGGTGCCGCGCAGCAAGGCATCGTTGGTGTGGACGTCGGTGTCGTAAAGCTTGGGGGTGTAGTAATCCTGAAGGTTGGCGCCAGGGGCCAGACTCAACGGGTTGTTACTTTTGTTAGCCACGTCGGCGTTATCGGCGAACGCACAAACGACAGGCGCAAACCATGCCGCCATCAGCAACACAGCGTTTTTTTCCATAGTGGCTAACATGATTCCCCGGTTCCCTGGTGGCTCATTGGTCTACTCGGCACTTTCCGGCCGTTGCTGCGTAATCTCTTTCCGATCAAGCCTGTAGGAAAGTTCAGAAGCTAGCAGCTAACCACAACTTAGCCAATCCAAGGAGTTTTTTCTTTCGGATTGTGTGCAAAATCTGCTGATTTTGTTGTACTAAAAAGTTAATACGAATCATGGGGTTATCTGGCAAACCTGTTCCTTGGTCGAGCCGGTAATCCTGTGGGAGCGAGCTTGCTCGCTCCTACAGTGAGTGATGCTCAGCGTTTTTTCGCCTCCGCACGAATCCGCTCTTCCTGCTCGCGCAGCTCCGGGGTGAACTCGGCACCAAAATCCTCGGCCTCGAATATCTGGCGAATCTCGATCTCGGCGTCGGTGCCCGGCATCGGGTTCGGGCATCGCTTGACCCAGTCGATGGCTTCCTGTTTCGACTTCACCTGCCAGATCCAGTAGCCAGCGATCAGCTCCTTGGTTTCGGCGAACGGGCCGTCGACGACGGTGCGTTTCTCACCCGAAAAACGTACACGCGCACCTTTGCTGCTGGGGTGCAGGCCTTCGCCTTCTAGCATGATGCCGGCTTTGACCAGTTCTTCGTTGTAGTTGCCCATGGCGGTCAGCAGTTCTTCGGTGGGCATCACCCCGGCTTCGGAATCCTGGCTGGCTTTGATGATGATCATGAATCGCATGGTGTTATCTCCGGTGGAGGTGGGGGATTCAGTGTCTAGTCGAATGACCGAATCCTGAATCGACAGCGTCGCAAAAAAAACACCACCCATCTTCACGCAGCCGCATCCCGGGAGCTGCCGACAGCTGAGATCGCATTCGAAATAAATCCAGCGCCATAACTATGTACCGCACCCAACCACGGTGCCATCGACAAGCTGTGCCCTACAGACAAGGAGTGACTGTATGGCACAGCAAATACATAACGATGGATCGTCAGGGAGTGTCGTCATCAGGTCGGGGCCACCAGCGTCAAGTGGTGGAGGCTCTGGTGGGGGATTTGGTGGCGGCGGGGTTTCAGGCGGGTTCGGTAGCACCAGCAAGAAAAAGCGTAAGGCGCGTAAGCGAGCCCTGGAAGCTCATCGTCAGGCGCAGGAAAAAGAGCGCGTTGATGCTGACGGCCAAGCCCAAGCTCAAGCTCAAGCAGAGGCGGCACAGGCACAGGCCGCCGCAGCGCAGGCTCAAGAACAGGCGCGCATCCATGCCCTGAATCAGTTTCTTGGTGCTTTGGCGCAGCGCCATGACGCCATCAGAGTCGACGTTGACCGCAGCTTTTCGGCCAAGGCTGCACAACTCGCGCAAGTCCTTGAGCATGAAATCTCTGGTGCGCGGCGACCACCCGACATCGACCAAAGCGAGCGATGGCAGCTTTACACCATTACCAGGGAAAAAAGCCAAATCGACGGGCTCATCGCCCGTAAGACTGCAGAACTCAATGCAAAGAATGCAATTGCCCGTTCCTTCGATGGACACGATCCAACCACACGCACTTCCAGCGATTACCTGGCACGACTGGGGGAGTTTGGCCCAGCCCTGAATGAAGGGCACCAAATCTGGGAAAACGCCTACAACGCAGCCCACGAAGCCCGGCTTCTGTCAGCGCAAATAAACACGCTTACGGACAAATCCCATGCGTTGGCCAGACATCATGCCGAGCAGACCGTTGTCTGGCGTGAACGGGAAGCCCTGTGGGAGCGAAATCGGCAGTACGCCGAGCAGCGTGACGCGCGAGTGCGGTTCAAGCAACGGTCCGATGAAGACCGGCGGGTTGAACGGGGCAGGCTGGCCAACACGCTGACTGTGCCTGCGGCGGCAACCGCCGCTGGTGGAATGTTTTTGACCCGCGCAGGTGTGCTCGTTGCTCCAGACGTAGCAGCGGGAATTGAAGCCGCATTCAGGGTCGCAGGCAGGCACCTTGTCGACTTTGCCCGCATTGCAGTCAGGACAGGCCCGGTGTTTATCACCGCAATGGTCTACTCGCCGACGTTGGGTAATGGCGAATTAACTCCCGAGCAACGCAGGCGCCTGTTTCATTCGGTTGGTGTGCCGGCGCAAGCACTGGGTCTTTCTGACAATCGTGCGTTGCAATCGATCGCAGAGGCGGGCGGGTCGGTTGAAGTAGCCTATCGGTTCAAGGCAGAAACGGTGCTGGAGGGCACCGCGATCATTGCCGTGAGCACAGGAGGCGAGATTGACGCCCATGTTCCGGTCGTCAACGCGGTACTCGATCCGCTGACGGGAATCTATAGCGCAGAAATCCCCGGATCACCCATCAGGTACCTGCAATTTACGCCTGACGTGCCCGCTCTGGCTGCTACGACCCATCATGCCGGGTTGGCGGTGATTACGCCGCAGGTTCAGGGCATCCCGGAAGGTGTCGATTTACGCATTCAGGATTGCATTGTCTGCGTGCCGGGCCTTGCGCCGACTTACTTCACATTCGGCTTACCCGTCATGGGGTCTGGTGTCGTCACCGGTATCGGCGAGCCGGCCGGTGCTGACTGGTGGAAAACCACTGGCCGGGCGAACGGGGCGGCTATTCCGGTACAGATAGGCGACCAGTTCCGAGGCCGTGAATTCAACACGTTCGGGGCTTTTGATGAAGCGCTGTGGCGAACGGTTGGCGAGTCGCCGGCGCTGGTCGCCGAATTTGATGAGGTGAATAAAAAGCGTATCGAACAAGGCTTCGCGCCCTACGCGCCGAAAAGCACCTGGGTCGGTGAACGGCGTGAATTCGAACTGCGATACCAGGAGCTCGTTGAGCTTGGTGAAAACCCCTTCAACCTAGACACAATCAGCATTACCACGCCGCAAAGCACCCAAGGGCGGCTGGGTATCACGCCTGCGGTTCTACCCTGGCCAATTCGACCTGTAGGTGTTGGCACATGGACACCGCTCGTGCCGCCAGGCGCCGAAAGCCTCGGTCCTACAACTTCACCCTTCATACCGACTGTTCCGGTGGTTTATCCCGGCACTCCAACCATCCCGGTCCTACCCCAAAACGAGACGTTTCCGGCTGTTGACGAAGGGCTGATCGGTGCCAATATCCCTGGGTATCCGGCGGATATGGAACTGCCTTCGTCGGATGTTCTGTTTCTTGATCGGCGGGATGATCCGGGGGTTGCAACAGGTTTGGGGGCTGATGCCTCAGCGGTCTGGCTTGGGGGGGACGCGAGGGGAGTGGGTGCGCCAATCCCGTCCCGAATTGCGGATCAATTGAGGGGAAAGGCATTCAGTAATTTTCATGGGTTCAGGCGGGCGTTTTGGAAGGCTGTTGCGGCAGACGCTGAATTGAGCCTGCAGTTTAGTGGAGGCAACTTAGGCAGAATGCGAAATGGTTCCGCTCCTTTCTCTGCTGTTACTGCGGATCAGGTTGGGGGGCGTAAAGCTTTTGAGCTGCATCATGACGTTGAAGTTTCAAAAGGGGGGGATGTCTACGGTATGGACAACCTTTCCGTGATGACGCCTAAACGCCATATTCAACTACACAAAGGGAGAAATGCTCATGATTTTTAAAGAGAGGCTAACGGACTACACAGAGGCAGAGTTTTTGTTGTTTTTGAGGGAGCTTTTCCACCAGACAAGTGGTTTGAAAGGACGAGCGCTGGAAGTGTATTTGGATAAGCTCGTTGATCATTTTGAAATGGTCACCGAACACCCAGACCGCTCAGACGTCATCTTCTACCCAAAAGAAGGCCGGGAAGACAGCCCCGAAGCCATCTTGAAAGAAGTCAAAGAATGGCGCGCACTCAACAACAAACCCGGCTTTAAACCAGAGTGAAGCAATCCCTGAATGCGTAGAAATCATCTGCTCATAATCCATGAGCAGATGCCATTGCCCGACAGTTGTTAAGTGTCATAGACACAAGGAAAACCAAGGATGGAACTTAAAGCAGCACTCAAGGATTACACCGAACCGGAATTTCAAACCTTGGTAAACAGGATTTGGGCCGTTGATATGCGCAAGCGAGGTCATGATCAACTGATCAATCACTTTGACCGTATCGTTGGTCATCCTGAGGGTGCTGACCTGCTGTTTTACTCAAAAGATGAGTACAACCCGAATTCCCCCGAAGGGGTCGTCGGTCACGTCAAGGAATGGTGGCAACAACATGGCGTCCCTGCGTTCAAGGGGCAGAGTGCACTCGTGAGCGCGCCCATGCCGTACGTCCCGCTGAATCCCGCGCAGATGGCGCAGCAACGAGCGCTCCTCAGCCTGGCTGGCGTTCAAAGAATCGTCACGGAACTGGCGGCATCCGAACAAGTGATCGAAACCGCTCTCGGCCTACTTGAACAACGAATCAAGCACCTGCATGACCAGCAGGTCGATGAAGTGAAAACCATCGAGCGCGAGGCGAGTCTCCGAGCGCTGGAAGTGGCCGAGTACGAGGCGCGTAAGGCTGCGCACCAGTATGGATACTGGAAATCGAGCGTCGAGTTCACCAAGAGCGCCGCCCTGCGCGATATGACTGATGCTCGCTCAGAGCAGGCACAGTGGCAAAGTATCGCGCAACAGATCAGCGCCACCCATGAGCGGTACGCAGGGCATTTGATCGCGATCAACCAGCGTCTGCTGCGCTTGCAAGTTCAGGCTGAAGCATTGCTGGTCCTTGCACAGGCTCAACTTGTCCGTCAGCGCCATAAAGAGGGGGTTGGCCCGACCCAGGCGCCCGGTCTGCTTGTTGCCTGCCTCGCCTTTGCCAAGGTGCGCCCCAGCATTTTGCTTAACGGTGCCTTGTCGCAGCCTCTGGAAACCCATTGGGTGGCTCTGCAAAAATCCATACGTTCGGCGATGGCGGAGTTCACGTGGCAGCTCACGAATGAAGCCGAGACTCATACAGGTGTATATGCAGCGATCCTGCGATTTGAGTTTGTCAGTCGTGCCGAAACCGAGATGTATGGGTTGAGTGTACCCTTGGCCGAACTTCACCCTATGGAAGGGCAGGACTGGCAAGGTCTGGCGAAGTCTCAAGCCGGGATCGACATGCGCTTCAGAATGAACAGCGGTAGTGACTCCGTTCCACCCGGCACCCTGTCTCGCGGATTAAAACAGATACAGACGCTATTACAGATAGCCCTGAGGCCGACCAATGGAACGAAAGTGCCGGTGCGCGAGGCTATTTGGGATGATCGTCTGAATGCCTTTTGCTTCTCCACAGACTCAGCAGTACCGGTGGCCGTTAGATGGGTTTCGCCGGGCGTATCAGATACCCCCGCCGGCTTGGTACCTGCTACCGCGAGCAAGCTGGGATTTCTCTTGTCGGCACCTGTGCCAGTACTCGATGTGATCGACGATATTGAAACGGTTCAGTTCGATGACTATGTCGTCGTTTTCCCGAGCAATTCAGGGCTGGACCCGCTCTACGTCATGTTCAGGGATAAACGTGAGTATCCCGAGATAGCGATTGCAGAAATCACGCCCTGACACGACTTTCGTTCACGACCTGCTACTAATCTGCCATTCGGCCCGACAAAGGAATGTTGCCCTCTATGCCAGTTTTGGAATTGACCACCCTGATCCCCAACCGCACGCCGGAGTTTGTACTCGACTTCTGTCTGGAAGGCCTCAATTTCCCGAAGATCTTCCCGGAGCGAGTCACGCTGCTGAGTGATATCGACTTGAGTAACCTGCGCATCGAAGCCGGGCGCCAGTTCCGTTTTCGACACTGGATGTTCAATGCCATTCCCGCGAACTGGACCGTGATGATCCGTGAAGTGGGTGACCATCATTTCATCGATGAAATGGTCGAGGGGCCACTGGCTGCCTTTCGTCATGAGCATCGAGTGACGGCTGGGGAGGGCGGTACTCTGTACTCCGACCGTGTCACTTATGCGGCGATTGGCGGCGCAGTCTTGGAGTGGTTGCTGGTCAATGGCTACATGCGCCGAATCTTCGCAGCCCGGCATCGCAACATGTTGCGGTTGCTGGCTTGATGTGACGGTTCTTGTATTGCTTGTGAGCGTTGTATCCAATTCAGTGGGCAACACTTCACAATTTGTATCTGGGCATAGGTCGTCGGACCATTTCGTGGTTAACTTCGGCCTCTTCAAAATTCTCCACATCAACGTTCAGAAGGACTCCGTTCATGGCTCAAGTCACTCTTAAAGGCAACCCGGTTCAAGTCAACGGCCAACTGCCACAAGCCGGTTCCAAGGCGCCAGCCTTTTCCCTGGTCGCCGGCAATCTGTCCGATGTGACCCTGGCGAGCTTCGCCGGCAAGCGCAAAGTGCTGAACATTTTTCCAAGCGTCGACACCCCGACCTGCGCTACTTCGGTTCGCAAGTTCAACGCCCAGGCCAATGATGTCGCCAACACCGTTGTGCTGTGCATCTCCGCTGACCTGCCGTTCGCCCAGGCACGCTTCTGCGGCGCCGAAGGCCTGGAGAACGTGCAAAACCTGTCGACCCTGCGCGGTGCCGAGTTCATCGAGAACTACGGTGTTGCCATCGCTGACGGCCCGCTCAAAGGCCTGACCGCCCGTGCGGTCGTGGTTCTGGATGAAAACGACAACGTGCTGCACAGCGAACTGGTCAAGGAAATCGCTGAAGAACCGAACTACGAAGCAGCACTCGCCGTTCTGAAATAAGCGACGTCATTACAATTGTTAACGGCCTGGCCCTGTCCAGGCCGTTTTCATTTGTGATTCAGTGTCTTGCCCAAACATCCTGTTACGTAAGCCGAAGGTAAATTGCCGGTAAAGCCGCTTTGCTTAATAGCCGCCAGTGCTTATCGTTCAGCCTCATGTAAAACAAGCCCACGCGCCCAATGGTTGATCATTCAATGCAATCCTCCGCTTCCCGTAGTCCTCGTCGCTGGCTGTTCGGCCTGCTTGTCCTGTTGGTCATCGCTGGCGTGTGCTGGAAATTCTGGCCCACCGGTGCTGCTCACAAGGAGGGCGCAGGGCAGAAAGCCGTGGCCGGTCATACCGGCAGGTCGGGGGGAATGCGCCCGGGTTTCGGCGGGGCAACCGGTCCGGTGCCTGTGCGCGTGGCGCCTGCGGTCAAGGGTGACTTCCCGCTGTACTACAAGGCGTTGGGCACCGTTACCGCGCTGAACACCATCAACGTGCGCAGCCGTGTGGGCGGCGAGTTGACCAAGGTGGCGTTCGAGGAAGGGCAAATGGTCAAGGCTGGCGATTTGCTGGCTGAAATCGACCCACGTCCGTACCAGAATGCCTTGCTCCAGGCCGAAGGCACGTTGCTGCAGAACCAGGCACAACTGAAAAACGCCCAGGTCGATGTCGAGCGTTATCGCGGGCTGTTCAAGGAAGACAGTATCGCCAAGCAAACCCTGGACACTGCCGAAGCTTTGGTCGGTCAGTACCTGGGCACCGTCAAGACCAATCAGGCGGCGGTCAACGACGCCAAGCTCAATCTCGAATTCACCAGGATCCGCGCGCCGATTACCGGGCGTGTCGGTTTGCGTCAGCTCGACGTCGGCAACCTGGTCGCCGCCAACGACACCACGGCGCTGGCGATCATCACCCAGACCCAACCGATCAGCGTCGCCTTCACCTTGCCGGAAAACAACCTTGATGTGGTATTGGCCCGCTATCGCACTGGCGCCAAACTGCCCGCCGAAGCCTGGGACCGTAGCGACACCAAACTGCAGGCCACCGGCGTCTTGCAGAGCCTGGACAACCAGATCGACACCACCACCGGCACCCTGAAATTCAAGGCGCGCTACGAGAACCGCGATCAAACCCTGTTCCCTAATCAGTTCGTCAACGTCCACTTGCTGGCCGACACCCTCAAGGGTGTGGTGCTCGCACCGTCGGCTGCGATTCAGTTCGGCACCAACGGCACCTTCGCCTATGCGCTGGACGGCGACAAGAAGGTCACTATCCGTCAGTTGAAAGTCGGCGCCAGCGATGGCACGAATACGGTGATCACCGAAGGCCTGGCGCCCGGCGATCGTGTGGTACTGGAGGGCACCGACCGCTTGAAGGAAGGCAGCGAAGTCGAAGTGGTCAATAACCCCGACGACGTACCGACTACCCCGACCGGGCACCTGCAAGGCAAGTCGGCGGCGAACGCCACTGAGCCGGCCGCTGCCGACAAGGCGAAAAAGGGCGGCGCATGAACATCTCGCGGCTGTTCATCCTCCGTCCGGTCGCCACGACCCTGAGCATGCTGGCCATTGTATTGGCCGGTTTGATCGCCTACCGGTTGCTGCCGGTGTCAGCGTTGCCCCAGGTCGATTACCCGACGATCCGCGTGATGACGCTCTATCCCGGCGCCAGCCCGGATGTCATGACCAGCGCGGTTACCGCGCCACTGGAGCGCCAGTTCGGGCAAATGCCCGGCCTGACCCAGATGGCGTCGACCAGTTCGGGCGGCGCGTCGGTGCTGACCTTGCGGTTCAGCCTCGACATCAACATGGACGTCGCCGAACAGCAGGTACAAGCCGCGATCAACGCGGCGACCAATTTGCTGCCCAAGGACCTGCCCGCACCGCCGGTGTACAACAAGGTCAACCCGGCGGACACCCCGGTGCTGACCCTGGCCATTACCTCCAAAACCATGTTGTTGCCCAAGCTCAATGACCTGGTCGACACGCGCATGGCGCAGAAAATCGCCCAGATCAGCGGTGTCGGCATGGTCAGCATTGCCGGCGGCCAACGCCAGGCGGTGCGGATCAAGGTCAATCCCGAAGCCCTGGCGGCCAATGGTCTGAACCTCTCGGACGTGCGCACGCTGATCGGTGCTTCCAACGTCAACCAGCCCAAGGGCAACTTCGACGGCCCGACCCGGGTGTCGATGCTGGATGCCAACGATCAACTGACGTCGCCCAAGGACTACGCCAACCTGATCCTGGCCTATGCCAACGGCGCGCCGTTGCGGCTCAAGGACGTGGCAGAAATCGTCGACGGCGCGGAAAACGAACGCCTGGCGGCATGGGCCAATGAAAACCAGGCAGTGCTGCTGAACATCCAGCGCCAGCCGGGTGCCAACGTGATCGAGGTGGTCGACCGTATCAAGGCCTTGCTCCCGAGCATCACCGACAACCTGCCGGCCGGCCTCGACGTCACTGTACTGACCGACCGCACCCAGACCATTCGTGCCTCGGTCAAAGATGTCCAGCACGAGTTGCTGATCGCCATTGCCTTGGTGGTGATGGTGACATTCCTGTTTCTGCGCCGTGCCAGTGCGACGATCATTCCATCGATTGCCGTGCCGTTGTCGTTGATTGGTACGTTCGGCGTGATGTACCTCGCCGGGTTTTCGGTGAATAACCTGACCCTGATGGCCCTGACCATCGCCACCGGTTTTGTGGTGGACGATGCGATCGTGATGCTGGAGAACATTTCCAGGTTTATCGAAGAAGGGGACAGCCCCCTGAATGCCGCGCTCAAGGGCGCGAAGCAGATCGGTTTCACCCTGATTTCCCTGACCCTGTCGCTGATCGCGGTATTGATCCCGCTGCTGTTCATGGCCGACGTGGTAGGGCGCTTGTTCCGTGAGTTTGCGATTACGCTGGCGGTAGCGATCCTGATTTCGCTGGTGGTGTCCCTGACCCTGACGCCGATGATGTGCGCGCGGTTGCTCAAGCGTGAACCGAAGGAAGAAGAGCAGGGGCGTTTCTACCGGGCTAGCGGCGCGACAATCGACTGGATGATCGCGGCCTACGGGCGCAAATTGCAGTGGGTGCTCAAGCACCAGCCGCTGACCTTGCTGGTGGCCATCGGCACGCTGGCGTTGACCGTGTTCCTCTACATGGTGGTGCCCAAGGGCTTCTTCCCGGTGCAGGACACCGGGGTGATCCAG
Organism: Pseudomonas sp. GW821-FHT10C09; assembly: GCF_059415465.1. NCBI lineage: Bacteria > Pseudomonadati > Pseudomonadota > Gammaproteobacteria > Pseudomonadales > Pseudomonadaceae > Pseudomonas > Pseudomonas sp. GW821-FHT10C09. Next base: position 83,420 of record NZ_JBWKNG010000001.1, on the reverse strand, counting down.
GGCATTTCCGAGGCGCCGCAGTCGATTTCCTTCGCCGCGATGAGCGAACGCCAGCAAGAGCTGGCCAAGGTAATCCTCGCCGACCCGGCGGTGGAAAGCCTGTCGTCCTACATCGGTGTCGACGGTGACAACTCCACACTCAACAGTGGTCGCCTGCTGATCAACCTCAAGTCCCACAGCAACCGTGACCTCAGCGCGACCGAGGTCATAGCTCGCCTGCAACCGGAACTGGACAAACTGGTCGGCATTCGCCTGTTCATGCAGCCGGTGCAGGACCTGACCATCGAAGACCGTGTCAGCCGCACGCAATACCAATTCAGCATGTCGTCACCGGACTCGGAATTGCTCACCTTGTGGAGCGGCCGCCTGGTCGATGCATTGTCCCATCGTCCAGAACTGACCGACGTTGCCAGCGACTTGCAGGACAAGGGTTTGCAGGTCTATCTGGTGATCGACCGCGATGCTGCTTCCCGGGTCGGGGTGTCAGTGTCGAACATTACCGATGCGCTTTACGATGCCTTCGGTCAGCGGCAGATTTCGACCATCTACACCCAGGCCAGCCAGTACCGCGTGGTTCTGCAATCGCAATCCGGGGAGAAAATCGGTCCGGATGCGCTGAACCAGATTCACGTGAAAACCACCGACGGCGGGCAGGTTCGCCTGTCCAGCCTGGCGCACATCGAAGAGCGCCAGGCGCAACTGGCCATTACTCACATCGGGCAGTTCCCGGCGGTGATGATGTCGTTCAACCTGGCGCCGGGTGTGGCGCTGGGGCATGCGGTCGAGATCATCGATCAGGTGCAGAAAGACATCGGCATGCCAATTGGCGTGCAGACCCAGTTCCAGGGTGCGGCCGAGGCGTTCCAGGCGTCGTTGTCGAGTACCTTGCTGCTGATTCTGGCGGCGGTGGTGACCATGTACATCGTGCTCGGCGTGCTGTACGAGAGCTATATCCACCCGATCACCATTCTCTCGACCTTGCCGTCTGCAGCAGTAGGCGCCTTGCTGGCGTTGATCCTGAGTGGCAACGATCTCGGCATGATCGCGATCATCGGCATCATTTTGCTGATCGGTATCGTGAAAAAGAACGCGATCATGATGATCGACTTCGCCCTCGACGCAGAACGCAATCAGGGCATGGACCCGGAAACCGCGATCTATCAAGCCGCGTTGCTGCGCTTCCGGCCGATTCTGATGACCACGCTGGCGGCGTTGTTTGGTGCGGTGCCGCTGATGCTGGCCACCGGTTCCGGCGCGGAATTGCGTCAGCCGCTGGGTCTGGTGATGGTCGGCGGGTTACTGGTGAGCCAGGTGCTGACCTTGTTCACCACGCCTGTCATCTATTTGTACTTCGACCGACTCGGCCGGCGTTGGGGCCACAAGTCTGACGCCGTGGAAGCGGTAGAACAGCCATGAACCTGTCCGGACCGTTCATCAAGCGCCCGGTCGCAACGATGTTGCTGAGCCTGGCGATCATGCTTCTGGGCGGCGTAAGTTTCGGTCTGTTGCCGGTATCGCCGTTGCCGCAGATGGATTTCCCTGTGATCGTGGTGCAGGCAAGCCTGCCCGGCGCGAGCCCCGAGGTCATGGCCTCGACCGTGGCCACACCGCTGGAGCGATCCTTCGGCGCCATCGCCGGGGTCAACACCATGAGCAGTCGTTCCAGCCAGGGCTCGACCCGGGTGATCCTGCAGTTTGACCTCGACCGCGACATCAACGGCGCAGCGCGGGAAGTGCAAGCGGCGATCAACGCCTCGCGCAACCTGCTGCCGAGCGGGATGCGCAGCATGCCGACCTACAAGAAGGTCAACCCGTCCCAAGCGCCGATCATGGTGCTGTCGCTGACGTCGGATGTGCTGGAAAAGGGTCAGCTTTACGATTTGGCCTCGACCATCCTGTCCCAGAGCCTGTCGCAGGTGCAGGGCGTGGGCGAAGTGCAGATCGGCGGCAGTTCGTTGCCGGCGGTGCGTATCGAGCTCGAACCGCAAGCCCTCAACCAGTACGGCGTGGCCCTCGACGATGTGCGCAACACCATTGCTAATGCCAACGTGCGCCGGCCGAAGGGCTCGGTCGAAGATGGCGAGCGGTTGTGGCAGGTCCAGGCCAACGATCAACTGGAAAAAGCCAAGGATTACGAGTCGCTGATCATCCACTACAACGGCGGCGCCGCCCTGCGCCTCAAGGATGTGGCTAAGGTCAGCGATGGCGTCGAGGACCGCTACAACAGCGGTTTCTTCAACGACGACGCGGCGGTGCTTCTGGTGATCAACCGTCAGGCCGGTGCCAACATCATCGAGACGGTCAATGAAATCAAGGCGCAGCTGCCGGCGTTGCAGGCGGTGCTGCCGGCCAGCGTCAAGCTGAACCTGGCGATGGACCGGTCACCGGTGATCAAGGCGACCCTGCATGAAGCGGAAATGACCTTGCTGATTGCCGTGACGCTGGTGATTCTGGTGGTGTTCCTGTTCCTCGGTAACTTCCGGGCCTCGCTGATCCCGACGCTGGCAGTGCCGGTGTCGCTGGTCGGCACCTTTGCGGTGATGTACCTCTACGGATTCTCGCTGAACAACCTGTCGCTGATGGCGCTGATCCTCGCCACCGGGCTAGTGGTCGACGATGCCATCGTGGTGCTGGAGAACATCTCCCGGCACATCGACGAAGGCGTGCCGCCGATGAAGGCCGCGTACCTCGGTGCACAGGAAGTCGGGTTTACCTTGCTGTCGATGAACGTCTCGCTGGTGGCGGTGTTCCTTTCGATCCTGTTCATGGGCGGGATCATCGAAAGCCTGTTCCGCGAGTTTTCCATCACCCTGGCCGCGTCCATCGTGGTGTCGCTGGTGGTCTCGCTGACCCTGACGCCGATGCTCTGTGCCCGTTGGCTGAAGCCGCACACGCCGGGTCAGGAAAACCGTTTACAGCGCTGGAGCCAGCGCGCCAACGAATGGATGGTCGGCAAATACGCGACCAGCCTCGACTGGGTATTGCGTCACCGTCGACTGACCTTGCTCAGTTTATTAGTGACAATCGGCGTTAACATTGCGCTGTATGTGGTTGTTCCTAAAACGTTTCTTCCGCAGCAAGACACCGGCCAGCTGATTGGTTTCGTGCGCGGTGACGACGGCCTTTCGTTCAATGTGATGCAGCCGAAGATGGAAACCTTCCGGCGTGCCGTGCTCAAGGACGACGCGGTGGAAAGCGTCGCGGGGTTCATCGGCGGCACGAACGGCACCAACAATGCCGTCATGATCGTGCGACTCAAACCGATCAAGGAACGCAGCATTTCCGCGCAGAAAGTCATCGAGCGCCTGCGCAAGGAAATGCCCAAGGTCCCCGGCGCACAGTTGATGCTGATGGCGGACCAGGACCTGCAATTTGGTGGTGGCCGCGAACAGACCTCGTCGCAGTACTCCTACATCCTGCAAAGCGGGGATCTGGGCGCATTGCGCGAGTGGTACCCGAAAGTCGTCACTGCGCTCAAGGCGTTGCCTGAGTTGACGGCAATTGACGCTCGGGAGGGTCGTGGTGCGCGGCAGGTCACGCTGATTGTCGATCGCGATCAGGCCAAGCGCCTGGGTGTCGACATGAGCATGGTCACGGCCGTACTGAACAACGCCTACAGCCAGCGGCAGATATCGACGATCTACGACAGCCTCAACCAGTATCAGGTGGTGATGGAAGTCGATCCGAAATACGCCCAGGACCCGGTGACGCTCAAGCAAGTGCAGGTGATCACCGCCGATGGCGCGCGGATTCCGTTGTCGACCATCGCTCACTACGAAAACAGCCTGGAAGACGATCGGGTCAGCCACGAAGGCCAGTTCGCCTCCGAAAGCCTGTCGTTCGACATGGCTGAGGGCGTGACGGTGGAGCAGGGCACCGCTGCCATCGAACGGGCGATTGCCAAGGTCGGTTTGCCTGAAGACGTGATCGCGAAAATGGCCGGCACCGCCGATGCGTTCGCCGCCACCCAAAAGAGCCAGCCGTGGATGATTCTCGGCGCGCTGGTGGCGGTTTATCTGGTGTTGGGTGTGCTGTATGAAAGCTACATCCATCCGCTGACCATTCTGTCGACCTTGCCGTCAGCCGGGGTCGGCGCGTTGCTCTCGATCTATGCACTGGGCGGCGAGTTCAGCCTGATCTCGTTGTTGGGACTGTTTCTGCTGATCGGCGTGGTGAAGAAAAACGCCATTCTGATGATCGACCTCGCGCTGCAACTCGAGCGCCATCAAGGCCTGGCACCGTTGGAGTCGATTCGCAGTGCCTGTCTGCAACGTTTGCGCCCGATCCTGATGACCACGCTGGCGGCGATCCTCGGTGCCGTGCCGTTGCTGCTGAGCCGGGCCGAAGGCGCGGAAATGCGCCAGCCACTGGGCCTGACCATCATCGGCGGGCTGATCTTCAGCCAGGTGTTGACCCTTTACACCACCCCGGTGGTTTACCTCTATCTCGACAAACTGCGCCATCGCTTCAATAAATGGCGTGGGGTGCGTACCGATGCTGCTCTGGAAACTCCGCTATGACTGACCGTTCGCTTATCAATCTGGCCGCCCCGCTGGCCGCCGCCCGAGGCTCGCGCCTGCTGAGCCTGGCGCTGTGCGTGGCGATGCTCAGCGCTTGTGCTGTCGGCCCGGACTATCAGCGCCCGCCAGCGGCTGCGCCGATGCAGTACAAGGAAGCGGCAGGCTGGCGTCAGGCCAGTCCAAGCGACTCTCTGGCGCGTGGCGCCTGGTGGGAGTTGTATGGCGATCGGCAGCTCAACGGTCTGATCGAGCAACTCAACCGCTCCAACCAGACGGTGGCCCAGTCCGAGGCCCAATACCGCCAGGCCCAGGCCTTGGTGCGCAGTGCGCGCGGGGCGTTTTTTCCGACAGTGGATTTGACCGTCGGCAAAAACCGCTCGAGCCAGGGCACCGGCAGCAGCAATTCGAGCCTGACCAGTTCTTCAAGCGGCATTCGTGACACGTACACGGCCCAGGCCGGCGTCAGTTGGGAAGCGGACGTGTGGGGCAAACTGCGCCGGGGCCTTGAAGCCGATACCGCCAATGCCCAGGCAAGTTTTGCCGACCTGGCCGCGATGCGCCTGAGCCAGCAGTCCGAGTTGGTGCAGAACTACCTGCAATTGCGGGTGATCGACGAACAGAAGCGCTTGCTGGAAGCGACGGTCGAGGCCTATCAGCGTTCACTGACCATGACTGAAAACCAATACCGTGCCGGCGTTTCCGGGCGGGACGCGGTGGCGCAGGCGCAAACTCAACTCAAAAGCACCCAGGCCGACATGGTTGACCTGATCTGGCAGCGCGCCCAGTTCGAGAACGCCATTGCCGTGTTGATCGGGCTGCCTCCGGCCGAATTCAGCCTGGCAGAAACCACCGCCATCCCGACCTTGCCTGAAGTGCCGGTGGGCCTGCCTTCGCAATTGCTGGAACGGCGTCCGGACATTGCCTCCGCCGAGCGCTCGGTGATGGCAGCCAACGCCAACATCGGCGTGGCCAAGGCCGCGTACTACCCGGATTTCACCCTGAGCCTGAACGGCGGGTATAGCAGCAGCACCTATTCCAACTGGATCAGCGTGCCCAACCGTTTCTGGTCGGTCGGCCCGCAACTGGCGATGACCTTGTTTGACGGTGGCCAGCGCTCGGCAGAAGTCGATCGTAGTGAAGCGGCCTACGACGAGACCGTGGCCAAGTACCGCCAGACCGTGCTCGATGGCTTCCGCGAAGTGGAAAACTACCTGGTACAGCTCAAGGTGCTGGAGCAAGAAGCCGGCGTGCGCCAGGAAGCACTGGAGGCAGCGCGTATCTCGTTGCGCCTGACCCAGAATCAGTACAAGGCCGGTTTGATTGCTTATCTGGATGTGGTGGTGGTTCAAGCTACGGCGTTGAACAACGAACGCAGCGTGCTGGATCTTTTGCAGAGCCGGTTGATTGCCAGTGTGCAATTGATCGCTGCGCTGGGCGGCGGTTGGGACGGGGCGTTGCAGGTCAGCGAAAACCAATAACACCATTCTTTGTGGTGAAGGGGTTGGTACGGCTGGTCGGGTTACCTGTGGCGAGGGAGCAAGCTCCCTCGCCACAGGTTTAGTGTCACGGCGTACCGATCCCATTTGGCATCAAACAAGCGTTTCATCGGGTTGATGGCCATTTGCTTATTTTGTCAGTGCGTTCTTTTACGCAATCAGTACAATCGCCCGCATTTGCCCCCCGAGTAAGAATGCTCTACGGCGGGCGCTCGCGAGATGTCTCATGCTGATCGGTAGCTATTCACCCACCCTGGTTATCATTTCGCTCTGTGTGGCGATTCTCGCGTCCTATACCGCGCTCGACCTGACCGGGCGAATTGCCACGGCCAAAGGCCGGGCGGTGCATTTGTGGACGGCGGGCGGTGCTTTTGCCATGGGTATTGGCGTGTGGTCGATGCACTTCATCGGGATGCTCGCGTTCAATTTGCCGATTGACCTGGGTTACGACCTCACGATCACCTTCCTGTCGCTGCTGACCGCCGTCCTCTCTTGCGGATTTGCCCTGTGGCTTGTCAGTCAGCCGAAGTTGCCGGCCTGGCAACTGGCGTTTGGCGCGCTGGTGATGGGTGCCGGGATCAGTGCGATGCACTACACCGGCATGGCCGCCATGCGCATGCAGCCGGGCATCGATTACGACCCGACTCTGTTTGGCACCTCGCTGCTGATCGCCGTGGGCGCTTCAGGCGCGGCACTCTGGATCGCCTTCCGTCTGCGTCAGCACACACCCTATGTCGGCCTGATCCGCGGTGGTGCGGCGATCATCATGGGCATCGCGATTGTTGGCATGCACTACACCGGCATGGCGGCAGCGCGTTTCCCGGACGGCAGTTTCTGTGGGGCGGCCGTCAGCGGCTTGAACGGCAAGGGCCTGGACAATCTGGTGCTGATTACCACGCTGGCGGTGCTGAGCATTGCCTTGCTGACGTCGGTGCTGGATGCACGTCTGGAAGCACGCACCGCTGACCTCGCACGCTCGCTGACCGAAGCCAACCGCGAACTGACGCAACTGGCCTTGCACGACCCCCTGACCGGTTTGCCCAATCGCGTATTGCTGGCCGATCGCATCGAACAGGCGATGTCCAAGGTCAAGGAGCAGGGCGGTTGTTTTGCGCTGATGTTCATCGATCTGGACGGTTTCAAACCGGTCAATGATGCCTTTGGCCACCACATGGGCGATCAGTTGCTGCGTGAAGTCGGCCTGCGCCTGCGGGAAGATTTGCGCAGCCAGGACACATTGGCCCGCATCGGCGGTGATGAATTTGTGCTGCTGGTGCGGCTCGCCGAGCCGGATGATGCGCTGAGCCTGGCGGCGCGCCAGGTCGGTTTGATTGCTCGTACGTTCCGGGTGGCCGAACATGACTTGCAGATTTCCGCCAGCGTCGGCATCGCGCTGTACCCAGGCAATGGACAGACCGCCCAAGACCTGCTGATGAACGCTGACGCCGCGATGTATCACGCCAAGGGTGCCGGGAAAAACGGCTACAGCTTCTTCGACGCCTCGATGAACAGCAACGCGCGCAAGCAGCTGCAATTGCTGCAAGACTTGCGCAATGCGCTGGAACAGAAACAGTTCAGCCTCTATTACCAGCCCAAGTTCGACGCGATCAATGGCCGGCCGGTGGGCGCCGAAGCACTGCTGCGTTGGGAGCATCCGACGCGGGGCATGATCCTGCCGGACACGTTTATCGATCTGGCGGAAAAAACCGGGCTGATCATTCCGATCGGCGAGTGGGTGCTCAACGAAGCCTGCCGCCAGATGCGCGAATGGTATGTGCTGGGCTACACCGACTGGCGGATCGCGGTGAACCTGTCGGCGTTGCAGTTCTGCCACGCCGGCCTGGTTCAGAGCGTGGCCAAGGCCCTGAGTACCCATCGGCTGCCGGCCAATAGCCTGACCCTGGAAATCACCGAAACCACCGCCATGAGCGATGCCGATGCGAGCATGACGGTGTTGCAGGAACTCTCGGCCATGGGCGTCGACCTGTCCATTGATGACTTCGGGACGGGTTATTCGAGCCTGATGTACCTCAAGCGCCTGCCGGCCAATGAGTTGAAGATCGACCGCGGTTTCGTCCGTGATCTGGAGCACGACATCGACGACGCCGCCATTGTCTCGGCGATCGTCGCGCTCGGTCAGGCGCTGGGCTTGCGAATCGTCGCTGAAGGGGTCGAAACCGGCGTGCAGCAAGACTTCCTGACCAAACTGGGATGTGATTCATTGCAGGGATATCTGCTCGGACACCCGTTGCCGGCCGACCGTTTCATGGTCGACATCCTGCGCGCAGAACAACTCACCACCGCCTGAGATCTTCACAGGTGTGCAACAGATGGGTGGTATCTGTTGATGTGAGCCCATGCAAAAGCCGGCAAGGGCGGTTATTCTTGACCCCGACTGCTTACGTAGGATTGGGAGAACGCTTACATGGACAAAGTCATCGTCATCACCGGTGGCGGCCGCGGCATTGGTGCCGCCACCGCCTTGCTGGCTGCCAAACAGGGCTATCGGATCTGTATCAACTACCAGTCTGACGAGTCCGCCGCGCAAAGTGTGCTGGAGCAAGTCCGCGCACTGGGCGCCCAAGCCATTGCGGTGCGCGCCGATGTCAGCATCGAAGATGAAGTGATCTCCATGTTCCACCGCGTGGACACCGAACTGGGCCGGGTCACGGCACTGGTGAACAACGCCGGGACCGTCGGGCACAAGTCCCGGGTCGACGAAATGTCCGAGTTCCGCATTCTCAAGATTCTCAAGACCAACGTGCTGGCGCCGATCCTCTGCGCCAAGCACGCGATTTTGCGCATGTCGCCCAAACACGGCGGGCAGGGCGGCAGCATCGTCAACGTGTCGTCGGTGGCCTCGCGTTTGGGCTCGCCCAACGAGTACGTGGATTACGCCGCATCAAAAGGTGCGCTGGACAGCTTCACCATTGGTTTGTCCAAGGAAGTGGCGGGTGAGGGCATTCGCGTCAACGCCGTGCGGCCGGGGTTTATCTTCACTGATTTCCATGCATTGAGCGGCGATCCGGACCGGGTCAGCAAGCTTGAGTCGGCGATTCCGATGGCTCGGGGTGGCAGGCCGGATGAAGTGGCGGAGGCGATTGTGTGGTTGCTGTCGGACAAGGCTTCTTATGCGACCGGGACTTTTGTTGATCTTGGTGGCGGGCGTTAATTCATAGCATTTGTATTGCCTGTACTGACCTCTTCGCGAGCAGGCTCGCTCCCACAGGTTTTGTGGACACTGAAGATCCACTGTGGGAGCGAGCCTGCTCGCGAAGGCGGCAGTCCAGACAACAACAATCGCTCAGAACGACCGCACTATCCGCCCCAACGTCTCCATCGCCTTCTCCGAATCCTCGGTCCACGGGCTGCCATAATTCAGCCGAATGCAATTGCGAAACCGTTGCGTCGGTGAAAAGATCGGCCCCGGCGCGATGCTGATGCCTTGCGCCAACGCCATCTGGAACAACTTCAAAGAATCCATCTGCGCCGGCAATTCCAGCCACAGAAAATAGCCGCCAGCCGGCTGACTGACGCGGGTCTGGGCCGGGAAGTAGCGGGCGATGGCGGCAAGCATGGCGCTTTGCTGTTCTTCCAGTGCATAACGCAATTTACGCAAATGCCGGTCGTAACCACCGTGTTGCAGGTAATCGGCGATGGCCGCTTGTGCCGGCATCGACGCGCAAAGTGAGGTCATGAGTTTTAAGCGTTCGATCTTCTGCGCATAACGCCCGGCCGCCACCCAACCGATGCGATAGCCGGGGGCCAGGCTTTTGGCGAACGAGCCGCAGTGCATCACCAACCCTTCGGTATCAAACGCCTTGGCCGGTTTTGGCGCCTGTTGTCCGTAATACAGCTCGGCGTAGACATCGTCCTCGATCAACGGCACCTGATGGCGGCGCAACAATTCCACCAGTTCCTGCTTTTTCGCCTCGGGCATGGTCGCGCCCATCGGGTTCTGGAAACTGGTCATGCACCAGCAGACCTTGATCGGATGGCGTTCCAGCGTCTGGGCGAGCACTCCCAGGTCAATGCCATCGCGCGGATGCACCGGGATTTCCACAGCCTTGAGTTTCAACCGTTCGAGTATTTGCAGGCAGGCGTAGAACGCGGGCGCTTCAATGGCCACCAGGTCGCCGGGTTCCGTGACCGCTTGCAGGCACAGGTTCAAGGCTTCGAGGGCGCCGTTGGTGATCAGCAGCTCTTCCATCGGCAGCATCAGCCCGCCAACCATGTAGCGCAGGGCGATTTGCCGACGCAATTGCGGGTTGCCCGGCGACATGTCGGTGACGACCATGCGCGGGTCCATCTCCCGGGAGGCGCTGGCCAGCGAGCGCGACAGGCGCTGCAACGGGAACAGGGTCGGGCTGGGGAAGGCTGAACCGAACGGGACGGTGTTTGGGTCCTTGATCGAGTCCAGCACCGAGAACACCAGTTCGCTGACATCGACTTCGGTGGACTCGTTGACCTGGCTGCTGATCACCGGCTCCGAAAACGGGCTCGGTGCGTGGACGTTGACGAAGTAGCCGGAGCGCGGGCGGGCGCGGATCAGGCCGCGGCGTTCGAGCAAGTAGTAGGCCTGGAACACCGTGGACGGGCTCACCCCGTAAGTCTGGCTGGCATAGCGCACCGACGGCACGCGCTGGCCGGGGCCGAGGACACCGGAGCGGATCAGTTCAGCGATGTCGTCGGCGAATTTTTCGTAGCGTTTCATCGAGTGCCTGGATTTGGTTTCATACAAAAAATCGAGGTGACTTCTTCGCGAGCAGGCTCGCTCCCACAGGTATTGCGTTGTCTTTGTGGGAGCGAGCCTGCTCGCGAATGGTGCCACCGCAGTCTAAGGGATCAACGGTTCATCGGCGCAACAAACCGGCTCTTCGCTTCGCTATAAATGCCCGGCTCATCGCTGTCTTCAATCTTGAAGATGATCGTCTGCGAACTGCTGCTCGGCCGTTCCGTGGTCATCGCCACCGATACCGGCACATCGACAATCTCGCCCGGCGCCAGGCTCAGTTGCGTCTTGCCTTGCAACTGGAAGCCGTCGCCCTCCACTAGACTCAAACGATAGTCCTGGCGCAGCTGGGTTTTATTGATGACCTTGAGGCTGTAGATGTTTTCGATCTGCCCCTGACTGTTTTCACGGAACAACCCACGGTCCTTGCTCACGTCCAGCGACACCATCGGCCGCTCCACCAGCGCGAGGGCGAGGGCGCCGATCATCACCAACAGCACCGCCGTGTAACCGATCAGCCGTGGCCGCAGCAGGTGCGTCTTGCCCCCCTGCAACTCATGCTCCGAGGTGTAGCTGATCAGCCCACGGGCATAGCCCATTTTGTCCATGATCGAGTCGCAGGCGTCGATGCACGCGGCACACCCGATGCACTCCATCTGCAAGCCGTCACGGATGTCTATGCCGGTCGGGCAGACCTGCACGCACAGCTGACAGTCGATGCAATCACCCAGACCGACCTCGGCCGGTTGCACTTCACGCTTGCGCGGGCCACGGTTCTCACCACGGGCCGCATCATAGGAAATGGTCAGGGTGTCTTTGTCGAACATCACGCTCTGGAACCGCGCATACGGGCACATGTGCATGCACACCGCTTCACGCAGCCAGCCGGCGTTGATGTACGTGGCGCCGGTGAAGAACAGCACCCAGAACAGGCTGACACCGCCCATTTGCCAGGTCAGCAGCTCTTCGGCCAATGGCCGGATCGGGGTGAAATAGCCGACGAAGGTCAGCCCGGTGAGCAGGCTGATCGCCAGCCACAGCGTGTGCTTGGTGGAGCGGCGCAGCAGTTTGTTCAAGCCCCACGGCGCGGCTTGCAGCTTGATGCGCTGGTTGCGTTCGCCTTCGGTGATTTTCTCGCACCACATGAAGATCCAGGTCCAGGAGCTCTGCGGGCAGGTGTAACCGCACCAGACTCTGCCTGCGAACACGGTGATCGCAAACAGACCGAACGCGGCGATGATCAACAGCGCCGACAGCAGGATGAAGTCCTGCGGCCAGAAGGTCGCGCCGAAGATGTGGAATTTACTTTCGGAAAGGTCCCAGAGCACCGCCTGGCGGTCGCCCCAATTCAGCCACACCGTGCCGAAGAACAGCAAAAACAGAAATCCCGCTCCGCTCAAACGCAAGGTGCGGAACAGGCCTGTGAAGCTTCGGGTGTGGATCAGGTTGTCGCTGGACTTGGCCTTCATCTTTGGACGCGAAGGCTCAAAAGTCTGTACCGCAGCGGTGCTTTCAACTAATCGGACGGGGATTCTATCGCTCATGGTCTGTCGCTCATCAGCCTCCATCAGGCCAGCGCACTATGAGCGTCGATCTGTTTGCATAACAGACTCAGGTATTGCAATAAAAAGCGGATCAGATGAGCGCTAATCCGCTATGTGCGACAACTTGAAGCACCAGCCCCGGCGCGACGCAGCCGCCTATCTCAAGCCTGCGCCGCGATTGTTGATCGGCGTCATCAAATTACCGAATCACTGTCCGTGGCCTTCAAATGCCGGCGACCATCCACCGCGCCTGCTACGGTCAATGCATCGGCTTCTGCTTCGGTGATGTAGATACGCTGGCCGGCAAGGTCCACTGCTGACATGGATTTTTCCGAGTCAGTGACAATGGTGACGTCGGGGCACAGGCGAATTTCCTCGCCGTTTTCGGTGGTGAAGAAGCAAGTCTCGTTTTCGATGCGCACAGTCATGGTGGTGTCCTTTTTTCTGCGGGTACTTAACCGTTAGGGCACATTCGCCGGCCATCGTTCGGTGCAACCGATTAATGGTCGGCGCGGTCCATCCTCAAACAACCCGCATAAGGACCACAGCATGAACGCCTGGTGGCATGAAGTTTGGGTGACGCTGCAAGCGGAGTTCGCCGACATCGGTGATGCATCGCAATTGACGCGAATTACCGTGCGCCTGCTGATAGCGGCGTTACTGGGCGGGATTCTTGGTTTCGAACGCGAGCACAAGGGCAAGGCCGCCGGAGTGCGCACCCACATGCTGGTGGCGCTGGGAGCGGCGCTGTTCGTGCTGGTGCCGCAGATGTCCGGGGCTCAGGCCGATGCGATGAGCCGGGTGGTGCAGGGCGTCATTGCCGGGATCGGGTTTCTCGGCGCCGGGACTATCCTGAAAAACACCGAGGGCGACGAAGCCCAGGTCAAAGGCCTGACCACCGCCGCCGGGTTGTGGATGACCGCCGCCATCGGCGTGTCGGCCGGCCTGGGGCGCGAGGCGACGGCGGTGTTCAGTACGTTGCTGGCGTTGGCGATTTTCAGCGTGATGCCCAGGATCGTGCGGGTATTCGAAAAGGACAAACTGGACAACTAGTAGTTGCCAGAAGCGCGGATAAATGCGTCATCCAAATTTTTTGCACCATAGTGTTCGATAAACTCCTCGCTATGAATGAACTGTTTGAAACTATGGTTGCTAATCATATAAAAACGATCGCAGTTGTAGACGATCTCTTCGGTATTATGAGACGAAACTAACACTGCAACTCCTTCTTTGGCTGCTCCGTGTAAGCACTTCCAAATGTAATGTCGAAACTCAGGGTCAACGCCAGCAGTAGGTTCGTCAAGAATGATGAAATCAGAACTCAAAGTTAGTAATGCTAAAGTGAAAAACCAACGTTTTTCGCCATAACTACAAGTTGATGATCTTTTATTCCATATACGTTTGTAGCGATCAACAATCTCTGGGCTCCAGGCGTGAAGTTTTGCCAGTGATTGGCGTTGTAAGTTTTTTTCTGGCGAGCAAAGCAGGGTGGTGATGTTAAAGATGTCAAACATTCGGAGTGTGTGTGGTGTGGTGATAGTTTGAGATAGATAAACCTGATTTTTAAACGTATTGATGATTTCGGCGTTTTTCCTGTCTTGTATGCCGCAAATTATATCAAAAAATGTTGTCTTCCCACTGCCGTTCGGCCCTAACAATCCAACAATATTGCCTGGGTTGATATTCATCGAGGCATTAATGAATAGTGGGTCTTTTGAGTGGCTGAATGTCAGGTTGTTGACGTTTAATGAGTGCATTAGTAGCGACTCCATACCGGATTTATTCTAAAATGGCGAAGGGTAAGAAAAAAAGCGCAAGAGAAAAATGATAATGTGCAAATTGCTATCTGAGGGCGCTGCCACAGTCCCTTGGACATAATTTCACTAGCAATCCACAAGGGATTTAATAATTGAATAAAGCTACCTGAGGAAAGTTGTGCGCTGATTCCGTATATGCCCGCAATTAACATTGCAAAAGAGATGATTGAGAATAATGTGTTCGCAGTCTGAAAGCTGGTAGGTAGTAGCGTCAATAGCAGTGCAGGGATGCTAAATAAGAGAAAGCAAAAATAGAATCTGGCTATTATCTGTAAAATTTCGTTTGTGTTGGGGGAGCCAAATGCCGCACGTGTCAGGCAGTAGAATACAGCGCAGTAGATTATTGATATGCAAGAGTAAGCTATGAATTTTGCGAGGAGAAAAATCAGTTTTCCTTCAGGTTTGTAAATGAATGATCGGGTAAATCCACTTTCCCTTCTGCCGATGATATAAAAGCTCAAGCCAAAAAACGCCACATTTGAAGAGATATAGGCGTAAAACCAAGAAGTGCTTTCCATGTAATTTAAACTGTAGGGTGGTATTTGGCCTCTGGAATAGTTAAGTAAATAAAATACTGCGCTAGGGGATAGTAGTGTCCAAAAAAAAGCGGCGGGCTCTTTTAGTTGTTCTTTTGTAAAAATCAAGGCGAGTTTTGACGCTCGGTAAGTGATGTGATTAGACATTTCGATACTCGCTTTAAGGGAAGGGGACCATGGTGCTTATACGGTCGCTGTATATTTCACGTCTGAAGCTGCTGGAATAAGTATTGTCTGTATTTATGTTTTGCGAGTTGTTCATGTGCAAAAATAGATCCGTAGAGACGTATTTAGTAAGGTAGTAGTTGTTGTTTTCGATTTTTATTGTTTTAACGTACAAGTATCCTATGATATTAGATGCGTTGAGTGCTCCTAACAGACTGCTAATGCTAAATTCTGAT
Source organism: Pseudomonas sp. GW821-FHT10C09 (assembly GCF_059415465.1). Taxonomy (NCBI): domain Bacteria; kingdom Pseudomonadati; phylum Pseudomonadota; class Gammaproteobacteria; order Pseudomonadales; family Pseudomonadaceae; genus Pseudomonas; species Pseudomonas sp. GW821-FHT10C09. The sequence continues at coordinate 68,374 of NZ_JBWKNG010000001.1, read as the reverse complement.
GATAGAGGAGATGGCGTGATATTTGAACATTCGACTTCGGTAATGGTTTGATAGGTTTGGTATGAATTGCAGTTTAAAAAGTGTTGGAGGTACGGATCTTCTATTTCGCTATTTTTTCTCTGGGTGGCACCATGTAAATCCATGAAGCGGTAGGTTTGCCATAACTCTAGGATCGATTTGTCGATTGCTTCTTCCTCTGTTGCTGCATATGCCATACCTGCACAATATTTAACATGTCTTTCTGGATCGCTGTTTCCATAGACAGTAAGTACACTTTTCCCAGGAAAATTCTGGTCCGAAATATCAATGATAGTTAAGTCTCCCGACAGACGCAGGTAATTATAAAGGTTGAGAGAGTTAAATTTTTTCAACTCGTTAATGGCTTCCTTGTTTGAAATGATTCTATTGCATTTTTTTGTTAGCCAGAATTTGGCAAGGAACTGCCTTTCAAGTTGTTCTTTCAAAGATCCAAGAATCGCAAGATTAGGGTCTGAATGGAAGCAGCAGCCGCAGGTGTCCCTCAGTGGATATATAAATGAATCGCCTGCTATGTTGTGCGCGCTGAGGGATATACAGGCGCTTGGGATGTGGCAACTTGAAAAATCGGAGGTGCGATAGACCTTTGTTAGATTAAAAGTGTGTAGTCGGATTTCTTTTTTTGTTATTTTTTTGACTGCTGTTTGGACGAAAGCAACGGTGAATTTTTCTACTTCTTTTGGGGGTAATACGCTATCTAGTGTTCCAGAGGTGTCCGGCCAGATCTCCATGTAGAAGTGCCTGCGTTCAAAGTACTCGCCGAGTGCAGCACGCGTTGCATTGCCGTCGCAACCTATGCCTGAACCACCGTTGCGCCAATAATCATTAATTTCTACCGATCTTGGCATGCTTAAAAGGCCAGGTGGCTGTAAAACAATTTTAGAAGGTAAAGATGCGATGTTGTTATGATTGTATAAGTTCATGTTGATTGCCTATCAAATGGACGCACATTGGTAGGAATAGTCCCGGATTTAATCCGATTGCCTTACATACCATTGTGTCGGTATATGCTGACCAAAGGCGACTTTTCAATTCGAGTTTTTTGCATTGTAGATCAATTAATGTATAAATTGACCCTGCTTCCATTAGGGCCATGCGATAACCGCGATACCGGTATTTGAAAAAAGTTTTTGGTAGGTAGGCTACATAAATTATTGCAATGCTTGGTGTGCCAATGGTGTTTGAAGGTGAAAAAATAGCGCCGATAAGGTTTTCTATGTTTTGAGAATTTTGAATTATTTCAAATGTTCTCGATTGAGGTAATAGATGCAGAATTTTCTCGCGGCAGGGCCATGGTTGTTCCTGTGTCAATGAACATACGAAAACTTCAATAGGGTATAATGCACCTCCACTTGGGTATCCTCGTTTGTGACTGTCCGGTGTTGCAGAGGTTAATGGATTGACTAATTGTTCGATAACGTCAAAGGGTATAACGCTTTCTGCGAATTTCTCGCATGATTCATTTCTGGATAAATCAGAGGTTATGTCTTTGTTCATTTTCAATGGAAAACAGAACTCCATGTCTGGATATATTCTTAATTCATTTCCGGTAAGATCTCGTAAATTGTTGTCGCTGATAAAGTGAAGTGCTGTTGAGTTTTCAAACGCCTCATGTATTGTGAAGTTTCCCTTCGTGTGGAATTGAATCGTTTGATCGTATGCTTGAGGATCTATGAACCTAAGGTAGTAATCATGAGGTAGTTTTTTCATGGGTTAGCCCTTAGGCAGTCACACATACACCAGTGTGCAGTACAGGATTCTTCGATTTTTCCATTGTTCAATGATATGGAAGTTTCTTGTAGAATGTTGTCTTGGTATCGATAGATGTCATCCTTGCCAGTCATTAATTTTATTTTTTGTATCAGTGCGCCGATAATTATACTTTTCTGATACAAGGATAGGCGCGGAGCAGGAGTGAATGTTTTTTTGCTACGACAAAAATTGAGAAGCCGAGACCACGTGTTGGAACTGGGGTGAAAGGATTCATTTTCGATAAGCCGATCTATCGTGCAGAAATGGCAAGGACTTCCAATGTTTGGCAGATAAGGTTGGCTAATAATAAAATGATCGCCCGCTGCGTAGGCGACACTAATTGCGCTTTCCGGATGATTTTTCGAAAGTTTAAAGTAATGTGTTTTTATTTTTTCGTAGTCATAATTTTTACATAGTAGTACAAAGAAATTTTTTGCGTTTAGTTCAAGGTTTAGGGTTGATTCTGAAGTTTGGTGGGCGACAATAGCTTCAGGTAGTTCGCTGTTTATTAGTAACTTCAATTCCTCGTGATTTTCCCAGTTATGAATCACGAATGTTTTTTTGAAATAGGTGTTCTCTTTTTCTATCTCGAGCCCTAATAGCGTCTTCAGTGATAGGTAGGCGTCACCTTTATCTAGATGATGTTCGTGAAACAGCTTATAAAGCTCGTTTTCTGTAATCGTTGGTTTGTCTTTGAGCTTGGTAATTACTTTGAGCAGAGAGGGTGAGTTTATTCGGGCTACTCCTCTCTCGGAAATCAAGATATCTTGGTTTTCAAAATTCAGAATATTGTAATTGTTTATTTTCAAATTCATGATTGCACCAATGAGGTTTTTTCGTTTCTAAACGAAAAAACCTCTAATCAACTTGCGATAAATTTATTGTTCAATGAGTGATCCGTCGATATTCCGTGTAACAGCGTTACCGCCGGATCCACCTGAACCACCTGAACCACCACTGCAACCACCGCCACCGCCGCAACCACCACTTCCTCCGCATCCACCTGCCCCTCCAGAACCACCAGCTATATGAGGGGTCGAGTTTTCGCCAAACTCATGTTTAAAACTAAGTAGGATTTCGATCATGTTTTCGTCTTTCATTTTGTTACTCCAATTTGGAAGGAGGTCACTTTTAAGTAAGTGACGTTAAAGGTTTAGTTTTTTGTAGCTTGGAATGCAAGTTAGACATTTTTTTGGTGTGGAAATACTCCGACTACAAGAAGTAATCATTCCTACGCATGAGGTTAAAGATACGTACTTTATGAGATTGCGTAGCAAACGATAAGATTTGCAGTCTCACGGTGTTGGATTTCGTTGCTGGCAGTGTTGTCGGCGGGAAATAGATTAGGTTTTGTTTAAGTGGTTGCGATGAATAGTCTGAGGATGGATGTAGTATTTTTCTCGAATGTTTGTAGGGTCAGTCTTATTGTTTTTTTTCATCCGCCAAGTTGTCCGACGAACGGTAGATATTTTAAGAAGACTTCGCGTCGCTAAACAGAAAATTCAGCGATAAGTTGTCTCTATTCATCTTTTGCTTTGGCGCTCCCACGCAAAGCGAGGGAGAAACCAAAGCGGTGGTAACACTAGGGCTGCACAATCACCGGCGGCATGGTGCTCGGTGGTTCTTCCCGAGGTGGCGGTTGAGTGCCGGGCGGGTCCTGCTCAGGCACGGGTTGCGGCTCGGTCGGTGGAATGACCGGGCTGTCGATGTTTGGGTCAGGCGTTTCGGCAGGGATTGGAATACTCATTGTTCAAGCCTCCAGTGGCACATGGCGTAAGTCGTGCTTAAGTGGATTGACCTCCTGACGCGGGAATTGATTCCCCGCAAAACGCCAGGGCAATTCCCTCTGAACTTTTATCGCCGCCGGTGGCTCCCAACCTAAGTGAATCAAATCAGGGAACACCCGCTACAAGAGCGTCCATGGGGCGTAAAGGAGAGATGCTCGATGACTGCTGAAAAACCGACAGAGCTGAACTACAACCCTCATATGCCGCTGTCGCAGGCTTTATTACTGCCGCGAATCGCCATTGAAAATACCCAGCCGAGCCTTGATGGCGGACAGTTCGCCGTCAAGGCCGTGGTCGGCCAGGACGTGGTGGTGACCAGCAAAGTGTTTGCCGACGGTCACGACAAACTGGCCGTGCGAGTGCGCTGGCGTGCCGAAGGCGACGAGGTCTGGCAAAGCGCAGTCATGGCGGACCTGGGCAATAACGGCTGGCAAGGCCAGTTCCGCGTCGAGCGTCAGGGCCGCTATCTGTTCTGCATCGAAGCCTGGATCGATCAATTCGCCAGCTTCTGCTATGAGCTGGAAAAGAAGCACGCGGCGCGAGTCCCGGTCAGCCTTGAGTTGCAGGAAGGTCGTACTCAGGTCCAGCAGGCCGCCGAACGTAGCGAAGGCGAGTTGAGCGAACAACTGGCGGCGCTGCATCACGAATTGTCCGGCCTGCTCGAAAACGAGCAGGTGGCGTTGTTTCTGCACCAACGTAGCGCCGAGCTGATGGCCCAGGCCGATCATCGTGCCTATGTGAGCCTTAGCCCCGAGTACCCGCTGGATGTCGAACGGGAGCTGGCGCAGTTCGCCAGTTGGTATGAGTTGTTTCCGCGCTCGATCACCGACGATCCGGCCCGTCACGGCACCTTCAATGATGTGCACTCGCGGCTGCCGATGATTCAGGACATGGGCTTCGACGTTCTGTACTTTCCGCCGATCCACCCGATCGGTCGCAGTTTCCGTAAAGGCCCAAACAATTCCCTGACGGCCGGTCCCGACGACCCCGGCAGCCCCTACGCGATTGGCAGCGAAGAGGGCGGGCACGAGGCGATTCATTCAGAGCTGGGCACCCGCGAGGACTTCCGCCGACTGGTCGCCACGGCGGCGGACTACGGACTGGAAATCGCCCTCGACTTTGCGATTCAGTGTTCCCAGGACCACCCATGGCTGCAGCAGCACCCGGGCTGGTTCAACTGGCGGCCGGACGGCACGATCAAATACGCCGAGAACCCGCCGAAAAAATACCAGGACATCGTCAACGTCGACTTCTATGCGACCGAGGCGATTCCAAGCCTGTGGGTCGAACTGCGCGACATCGTGGTCGGCTGGGTCGAGGAGGGCGTGAAGATCTTTCGCGTCGACAACCCGCACACCAAACCGCTGCCATTCTGGCAATGGCTGATCGCCGATGTGCGCGCGTTGTACCCCGAAGTGATCTTCCTCGCGGAAGCCTTTACCACGCCGGCAATGATGGCGCGGCTGGGCAAGGTCGGTTATTCGCAGAGCTACACCTATTTCACCTGGCGCAACACCAAGCATGAGCTGGCGACGTACTTCACCGAGCTGAACGAATCGCCGTGGCGTGAATGTTACCGGCCGAACTTCTTCGTCAATACACCGGACATCAATCCGGCCTTCCTGCATGAGTCCGGGCGCGCCGGTTTTTTGATCCGTGCGGCGCTGGCGACCATGGGCTCTGGGCTGTGGGGCATGTATTCGGGTTTCGAGTTGTGTGAATCAGCACCGATCCCGGGCAAAGAGGAATACCTCGACTCCGAGAAGTACGAGATTCGTCCACGGGACTTCAACGCGCCGGGCAACATCATTGCCGAGATCGCGCAGCTCAACCGCATCCGCCGGCAGAACCCGGCGCTGCATACGCACCTTGGCCTGAAGGTCTACAACGCGTGGAACGACAACATTCTGTATTTCGGCAAGCGCAGCGCGGACGGCAGCAATTTCATTCTGGTGGCGGTGAGTCTCGATCCGCATAACGTTCAGGAAGCCAATTTTGAATTGCCGCTGTGGGAAATGGGTTTGCCCGACGACGCCATCACCCAGGGCGAAGACTTGATGAACGGGCATCGCTGGACCTGGTATGGCAAGTACCAGTTCATGCGCATCGACCCGGCGTATCAGCCGTTCGGCATCTGGCGAATAACCACCTAACACGCAGAACCTGTGGGAGCGAGCCTGCTCGCGAAAGTGGTGAGCCAATCGCCAAAGATGGATCGGATGTACCGGCCTCTTCGCGAGCAGGCTCGCTCCCACAGGTAATCATTGTGTTTGGGCTCAGCGGCTTTTTCGATTTCAACAGGAGTTTCAAATGGCGAAGAAACCCAAGGCAGCCACCTTCATCAAGGACCCGCTCTGGTACAAGGACGCGGTGATCTACCAGGTTCACGTCAAATCATTTTTCGACTCCAACAACGACGGGATCGGCGACTTTCCCGGCCTGATCGCCAAACTCGACTACATCGCCGACCTGGGCGTCAACACCATCTGGCTGTTGCCGTTCTACCCCTCGCCTCGCCGCGATGATGGCTACGACATCGCCGAGTACCGGGGTGTCCACGCCGACTACGGCACGATGGCCGATGCCAAGCGTTTCATCTCCGAAGCCCATGAACGTGGCTTGCGGGTGATTACCGAACTGGTCATCAACCACACCTCGGATCAGCACGCCTGGTTCCAGCGCGCCCGCAAGGCCAAACCCGGCTCGGCGGCGCGGGACTTCTACGTCTGGTCCGATGACGACCACAAATACGACGGCACCCGCATCATCTTTCTCGACACCGAGAAATCCAACTGGACCTGGGACCCGGTCGCCGGCCAATACTTCTGGCACCGTTTCTACTCCCACCAGCCGGACCTGAACTTCGATAACCCGCAAGTCATGAAAGCCGTGCTTTCGGTGATGCGCTATTGGCTCGACATGGGCATCGACGGCCTGCGCCTGGACGCCATTCCGTACCTGATCGAACGGGACGGCACCAACAACGAAAACCTCCCCGAGACCCACGACGTCCTCAAGCAGATCCGCGCCGAGATCGATGCCAACTACCCGGACCGCATGCTGCTGGCCGAGGCCAATCAATGGCCGGAAGACACGCAACTGTACTTCGGCGACACCGACGCCAAGGGCTTGAACGGCGACGAATGCCACATGGCCTTTCACTTCCCGTTGATGCCGCGTATGTACATGGCGCTGGCTCAGGAAGATCGCTTCCCGATTACCGACATCCTGCGCCAGACGCCGGAGATCCCCGCCAACTGTCAGTGGGCAATTTTCCTGCGTAACCACGATGAGCTGACCCTGGAAATGGTCACCGACAAGGAGCGCGACTACCTGTGGAATTACTACGCAGCCGACCGTCGGGCGCGGATCAACCTGGGCATCCGCCGTCGTCTGGCGCCATTGGTAGAGCGAGATCGTCGTCGCGTGGAGCTGCTTAACAGCCTGCTGCTGTCGATGCCCGGCACGCCGACCCTGTATTACGGCGATGAAATCGGCATGGGCGACAACATCTACCTCGGCGACCGCGATGGCGTGCGCACGCCGATGCAGTGGTCGATTGACCGTAACGGCGGGTTCTCCCGCGCCGACCCGGCGAGCCTGGTGTTGCCACCGATCATGGACCCGCAATACGGCTACCTGTCGGTCAACGTCGAAACCCAGGCCGGCGATCCGCATTCGCTGCTCAACTGGACCCGACGCATGCTCGCCGTGCGCAAACAGTCCAAGGCTTTCGGGCGCGGTACGCTGAAAATGCTTTCGCCGAGCAACCGGCGGATTCTGGCCTACACCCGTGAATTCACCGGCGAGGATGGCAAGCACGAAATCATCCTCTGCGTGGCCAACGTCTCGCGCAGTGCCCAGGCGGCGGAACTCGACCTGTCGGCGTACGTCGGCATGGTGCCAGTGGAGATGCTCGGCGGTAACGCGTTCCCGCCGATTGGCCAATTGAATTTCCTCCTGACCCTGGCGCCGTACGGTTTCTATTGGTTCGGGCTCGCGGCGGAAAACCAGATGCCGAGCTGGCACGTGGAACCGGCCCAAAGCCTGCCGGACTTCACCACGCTGGTGTTGAAGAAACGCATGGAAGAACTGCTCGAAACGCCGTCTCGCGGCACATTGGAGCAAGGCATTCTGCCGAACTGGCTGCAGAATCGCCGCTGGTTTGCCGGCAAGGACGCAGCCATCGAACAGGTCAACCTGGCTTATGGCGTGCGCTTCGGCGATCCGTTGCACCCGGTGCTGTTGAGCGAAATCGAAGTCTCCAGCGCCGGCCAGACCCACCGCTACCAGTTGCCATTCGGTTTTATTCCCGAAGATCAGGTCGGCGCCGCACTGCCTCAACAGCTGGCATTGTCGCGGGTGCGACGTGGGCGTCAGGTGGGTTTGATTACCGACGCCTTCAGCCTCGAACCCTTTATCCATGCCGTGTTGCATGGCATGCAGAACGACACGGTGTTGTCGTCGAGCGAGGGTGACATCCGCTTTGAACCGACCGCGGAACTGGCGAAACTCGGGCTGACGCAAGAGTCGCCCATACGCTATCTCTCGGCCGAGCAATCCAACAGTTCGGTGGTGATCGGCAACAGCCTGGTGCTCAAACTGATCCGCAAACTCGCCTCGGGCGTGCACCCGGAACTGGAAATGAGCGCGTACCTGACCAATGCCGGGTTCCAGAACATCTCGCCACTGCTGGGCTCGGTGGTGCGCCGCGACGAACACGGCGAGGACACCTTGTTGATGATCGCCCAGGGTTATCTGAGCAATCAGGGCGATGCCTGGGAATGGACCCAAAACAACCTTGAACGCGCGCTGCGTGATGAGTTGGCTGACGCGATCTCCGAGCAGGAACAGCACTACAACGCGCTCGGTGAGCTGAAGGATTTCGCCGGCATGCTCGGCCAGCGCCTGGGAGAAATGCACCAGGTCCTGGCGGCGCCGACCAAAGACAAGGACTTCGCGCCGCAGGTGACTACTTCGAAAGAGGCGCTGGCCTCGGCCAAGGACGTGGCGGCGCAGCTGGAACACGCGCTCAAGTTGCTCAAGCAGCATCAAAATCAACTGAACCCGGCGGATCAGGCTTTGGTCAGTCGTTTACTGGACGAGAAAAAAGCCATCCTCAGCCATGTCCAGGAACTGGGCAAGAAAGCCGTCGGTGGCTTGCGCATCCGCGTCCACGGCGACTTGCACCTGGGCCAGGTGCTGGTGATCAAGGGCGATGCCTACCTGATCGACTTCGAGGGTGAGCCGGCGCGGCCGTTGCGTGAGCGACGGGGCAAGCACAGTCCGTACAAAGACGTCAGCGGTGTGTTGCGTTCGTTCGATTACGCCGCTGCGATGACGATCAATGTGCACAACGTCGACAACACGGCCGAAGCTCAGGGCGCGCGCCAACGGGTCGCCGAGCGTTACCTGATTGAAGCAAAACAGGCATTTGTCGACGCTTATCGGCTGGCGGCAGCTAGTCTTGCTCATGCGTGGCAAGATCCGGAAGGCGAGGACGCCGCGCTGGCGTTGTTCGGTCTGGAGAAGGCGGCCTATGAAGTGGCGTATGAGGCCGAAAATCGACCCACTTGGCTGCCGGTGCCGTTGCACGGCTTGTATGGATTATTGAGTGGGCTTAAACCCTTTTCCGATCTTGGTGGAGAGTAGTCATGAGTTTCTCGAACAAGGAACAGGGTCACGCTAAAGAGGCGTTACTGCCCAGATCGCGGGACATCGACGCGCTGGTACGCGCCGAACATCACGACCCCTTTGCAATTCTCGGCCCCCATGGCGATGGCGCCGGTGGGCAATTCATTCGTGCCTATCTGCCGGACGCCTTGAGCGTGCAAGTGTTGGCCAGGGACTCCGGGGAAGAACTCGGCAACCTTGAGGCCACCCAGACACCGGGGCTGTTTGTCGGGCATTTCGATCGGGCCCAGGCGTACCTGCTGCGCACCCGTTGGGCCGGCGGCGAGCAAGTCAGTGAAGACCCCTACAGCTTCGGCCCATTGCTTGGCGAGATGGATTTGTACCTGTTCGCCGAAGGCAATCACCGCGACCTGAGCAGTTGCCTCGGCGCGCAGTTGCAGACGGTTGACGGTGTCGACGGCGTGCGTTTCGCCGTGTGGGCGCCCAACGCCAAGCGCGTGTCGGTGGTGGGTGATTTCAACAACTGGGACGGTCGCCGCCATCCCATGCGTCTGCGCCATCCGACCGGGGTCTGGGAGTTGTTCATCCCGCGCCTGCGAGCGGGTGAGGCGTACAAATACGAAATCCTCGGCAGCCACGGCATATTGCCGCTCAAGGCTGACCCGATGGCGCTGGCCACTACCTTGCCGCCAGACACGGCCTCGAAAGTCGCCTCGCCGCTGAACATCGACTGGCAGGATCAGGCGTGGATGGAGTCGCGTGCTGAGCGTCAGCGAGCGACGGCGCCGCTGTCGATCTACGAACTGCATGCCGGCTCCTGGCAGTGTGAGCTCGACGATCTGGGCGAAGTCGCCCGCCAGTACACCTGGCACGAGTTGGGTGAGCGGCTGATTCCTTATGTGAAGGACTTGGGGTTCACCCATATCGAGCTGATGCCGATCATGGAGCATCCATTCGGCGGCTCGTGGGGTTATCAACTGCTGTCGCAATTCGCCCCCAGCGCCCGTTACGGTTCTCCGGATGACTTTGCCGCGTTCGTCAACGCCTGCCACCAGGCGGAAATCGGCGTGATTCTCGATTGGGTACCGGCGCATTTTCCGACCGATACCCACGGCCTGGCGCAATTCGACGGCACAGCGTTGTATGAATACGGCAACCCGCAGGAAGGTTTTCATCAGGACTGGGACACCCTGATCTACAACCTCGGCCGCACCGAAGTGCACGGTTACATGCTGGCTTCCGGGCTGCACTGGCTCAAGCATTTTCACGTCGATGGCCTGCGTGTCGATGCGGTCGCCTCGATGCTTTATCGCGACTATTCGCGCAAGGCTGGCGAATGGGTGCCGAACCGCCATGGCGGTCGGGAAAACCTCGAAGCCATCGACTTCTTGCGCCACCTCAACGACGTGGTCGCGCTGGAAGCGCCGGGTGCGCTGGTCATCGCCGAAGAATCCACCGCGTGGCCGGGTGTCAGCCAAAGCACGCAACAGGGCGGCCTGGGCTTTGCCTATAAATGGAACATGGGCTGGATGCACGATTCGCTGCATTACATCCAGCAGGACCCGGTGTACCGCGCCCATCACCATAACGAACTTAGTTTTGGCCTGGTGTATGCCTGGTCCGAGCGTTTCATCTTGCCGATATCCCACGATGAAGTGGTTCACGGCAAGCATTCGCTGATCGACAAAATGCCCGGCGACCGCTGGCAGAAGTTTGCCAATTTGCGCGCCTACTTGAGCTTCATGTGGACGCATCCGGGCAAGAAGCTGTTGTTCATGGGCTGCGAATTCGGCCAGTGGCGCGAGTGGAACCACGATCAGCAACTCGACTGGTATTTGCTGCAATACCCCGAACACAAAGGGGTGCAGAAACTGGTCGGCGACCTCAATCGGCTGTACCGCGAAGAGCCGGCGCTGCATGAGCAGGACGATGCGCCGCAAGGCTTCCAGTGGATGATCGGCGACGATGCGATCAACAGCGTCTACGCGTGGCTGCGCTGGAGCAAGGAGGGCCGGCCGGTGCTGGTGGTGGCCAACTTTACCCCGGTGCCGCGTGAGGGTTATCGCGTCGGCGTACCGTTTGCCGGGCGCTGGACCGAGGTGATCAACAGTGATGCGGCGATGTATGCCGGTTCCAACTATGGCAACAGCGGCGGGGTGTTTACCGAAGAGGAGCCGAGCCATGGCCAGGCATTGTCGCTGGTGTTGAATTTGCCGCCGCTGGCGGTGTTGATCTTGCGACCTGAGGGCTGATCTGACACCGAGTCGCTCCCTTCGCGAGCAGGCTCGCTCCCACACTGGATTTGTGTCGTATGCAAAACCACTGTGGGAGCGAGCCTGCTCGCGAAGGCGTCAGCGCTGACAAAGCCTCTCTTGATGCCTGTCGCTCACCACCGCATCCGCACCCCCAGACTCCCGATTAACCCGTTCAAATCATTGTCATCCACGTCACTGCTGTAATCCGCACTGACGTACAAACTCACCGCCGGCGTAACCCTCGCTACCAACCCCAACCCCACTTCAACCGTCGATGAATTGCGGCTGCTGCTGATCTTGTCGACCTGGTCGAGGGTCACGGTATTGCCGGTGTACACGGTGTGCCACAAGTTGGTCCGCACGTAGGGTTCGACGCCCAGGCCATTGATGTCGTAACTACCTTTCAATCGCGCACCGACCCGGCCGCTCCAGGACGTCAGGTCGCTGGATGACGCGTTCCCTGAGCCGGCATACGGCGTATCCAGTGTGATGCGTTGATTGATCAACTGCGCTTGGGGTTCGACTACCCAGTTCTCGCTCAGGCCAATCGGAAAGCCGCCTTCCACCGACAACGTCATCGCACTGCCTTCCGTTGCCTGCCGTGCGCCCTGGTCATTTCGGCTGAAGCCGTTGACCCGGCCGCCGCTGGCGGTCAAATCCACGTGCCAGCCTTGTGGGCCCGTCAAGCTCCAATATGCACCGAGGCTCTGGCCTTGAAGGTTGAGGGTGTCGTTGTCGGGGTCGGCCAGGGCTGGACTGGTCAACAAGCCGTTGCTGTTGCCTTGTAACCGGGTGGTGCCGCCGATCAGTCCGACCTGCTGGGTATGGCCACTGCCGCTCTGCAGGGTGAGGATCGCCGGCCCTTTGAATTCAGTGCTGCCCGGGATCGAAGAACCCTGTGACAGAAAGTCGGTCTGCGCCTGCCGCGACGGCTTGCCGTAGACCTGATCCCAGGTCGAGGGGGCTTCGTCTTCGATGGTCAGACGTGAACTTCGACTATCGGACGCGGAGCCGAAGACGCCGGGATAGAACGAGGTGAGGTGCGAGGTTGGCAAGGTGAGAACCGGTACATCCTGGCGATACCATGGAAGGGTTTCTTCCTCCGCGGGTGCCGCCTGGGTTTCGAGGGTCGAGCACAGCAGGATAGAGCTCGAGACAGTGCAAAAAGTGACTTTTATCTCTTGTTGGGTGAATGAAGTCTTCATGGGGGTCTACCTTGCAATCGCATGCGGTATCTCGCTGTGGCGTCTCTCCTACCCCGAATGAGGGGCGGCCGAATGGATTGAGGGCAAGCCGCTGGGCGCCCGGATTGGCGGGTGTCTGAGGGGGTTGCCCCCTGATGGTACTTCGGGGGTAGTAAGGTGTAGCTAAGAAGACCGTTGACAGCGCGTCAAGAAAATGGCCGATAAATGGTATGGGTATTTTAAGTGTTGCAAGTGACTGATTTACGGCGCAGATCTAAGCGCTTGTTTGTTCGATAAAACGTCAAAAAAACTGCGAATCAGAGCTTCTACTCGGTTGCTAGAGGTGTACCTCCACCGCCAGCGGCAAGTGATCCGACAGGTGCGTCCAGGGTTTATTGCCGAGGATTCGCGGTTCATGGCTGCTGGCGTTACGCAGGTAAATCCGGTCCAGGCGCAGCAACGGAAAACGCGCGGGATAGGTTTTCGCCGGTCGCCCGTTATGGCGTTCGAACGCTTCGTGCAGGTAGTCGCGACGGGCGAGGGCGGCATTGCCTTGCAGCTGCCAGTCGTTGAAATCACCGGCAATGATCACCGGGGCATCGTCGGGCAGGGATTCGAGCAGTTGGCAGAGGAGCTGCAATTGCAACTGACGATGACTTTCCAGCAGGCTCAGGTGTACGCAAATCGCATGCACTTCAGCGTGCCCCGGCACCTCCAACACGCAGTGCAATAACCCGCGCCTTTCGGGGCCGGTGATCGAGACATCCAGGTTACGAAACTCGCGGATCGGGTATTTCGACAGCAGGGCATTGCCGTGGTGGCCGTCGGGGTAGACCGCATTGCGGCCATAGGCGAAATCGCTCCACATGCTGTCGGCGAGGAATTCGTATTGCGAGGTCTGCGGCCAGTTGTAATAACGGGAAGAGTGCCGATCGTGTTCGCCGACCACTTCTTGCAGGAACACAAGATCCGCCGACGTACTGCGAACCGCCTCGCGCAGCTCCGGGAGGATGAAACGCCGGTTGAGGGCGGTGAAGCCCTTGTGAGTATTGACCGTCAGCACCCTCAGGCGATGAATCGCCGGGGACGGCTTGAGGGTGGCCCGCTGCTCGGAATCGCTGGTCACGTTGGCTCCTCTGAATGTTGGCTACTTATGCATGCGACTGATGCGGCGGCAGGCAGTTCAGTGGCAATCAGCGAAAGTGTGTTCACCACCGAACAACTGTGGGAGCGAGCCTGCTCGCGAAAGCGGTGTGTCAGTCAAAATACTTGTCGACTGACACACCGCTTTCGCGAGCAGGCTCGCTCCCACATTGGATTGTGTTGGATTCAGATGAAGACGATTTCATAGGGCAAGCGCATGCGGTCCAGGATCACCCGGGGTAGCAGCGGTGCAATGCCCAAGGCGGGTTCGCCGTCGAGCTGGCTGGCGTAGGCGTGGGTGGCGTGGCTTTTGCGCGCGACGGTCCAGGTGTCGAGGCGGACTTTGCGGGCCCGGTGCCAGGGCATCAGCGCCTGATCGCGAGCCGGCCAGTGCCAGGCCCATATTGGCAGTTCATGGAATGTCGCACCGACCATGCTCGCCGCCGCGGCGCTGGCACGGCCGACGGCGTCGTGGTCGGGTGTACCGTCTTCGCGCCAGGTGCTGAACACCACGTCACCGGGACGCAGGTAGCGGGCGATGAACCGGGTCAGTTGCGTCTCGTGTTCAGCGAGGACGAAATCAGTGAAGCCACCCCGAATCCATTTCAGGCTGTGCATCGGCAAGCCGAGCCGGCGCAACGCTTCGACGCTTTCCTGGCCGCGAAACACGCTCAGGCGTTTCTCGGACCATTGCTGCGAACCGGGTTGAGTGGCACTGCCATCGGTGACCGAAATCAATTGCAGGGGATGACCGAGGGTCGAGAGCAACTGCAGCAGGCCGCCACAGGTGACCACTTCATCGCCGGGATGCGGCGCGATCACCACGGCGCGTGCGCCGGGGGGAACCAGGGTCTGGGTGTTGATGACGGGGATGTTGTCCAGTTGCAGCGCGCTGTTCCAGATTTGTGCTGGCTGGCTGCTGTCGATGATGGAGACGGATTTCATCGGGGCTACGTCCTTGTTCTGTTTGATAGCAATGTGCGACTTCTCCGTACCCTGGATTGTCGCGTGCTGAGTATTGCTCAAGTAATCCTATTCGTCGCGTAACGGTTCCGACTAAGCCGGTTTTTTTTTAATCGATCTGTGCCAGATCGTGTAAGTAGTCGCCGAAACCACCCCGCGCGCGACTGTCCAGACGGGCGCTGGTGAGCACTTGCGGGCGATGACTCCAGGCAATTTTTGCGCCGCAGCGCTCCAGTTGTCGCACCAGTTGCACGTCTTCATGACAGGTCAGCGGTTCGAATCCGCCGGCGCGCCGATAGGCGTCGGCACTGATGCCCAGGTTGGCGCCGTGAATGTGCCGGTGGCCGTCGCGTGCCTGGTAATGCTGGTGATAGCGAATCTGCGCCGACTCATCGAATGATTCGTGCCACGCATCGACCGTGACCGTGCCGCACACCGCGTCCGCATCCAGCGACAACTGCGCCACCAGCCAGTCCTGCGCGACACGACTGTCGGCGTCGGAGCAGGAGATCCAGCGCACCCCCAATGCCAGCAGAAAACTTGCCCCGACTGCGCGTGCCTGGCCGACGTTGCGGGCCTCGATGCTCAGGCTGTGGACCGGGTAGCGCTGGACAATCTCCCCAGATCGGTCGGTGCAACTGTCGAGCACCACCAGCACTGCGACGCTTTCACCGCGCAGCAACTCATGTTGCGCGGCGCACAGGGCGGCTTGCAGGCAGTCGGCGAGCAAGTCTTCTTCGTTATGCGCGGGGATCAGAATGCCAATCATCGCAAGCCCTCAAGTGAGGCCACGGAGCGCGGTTCGCGGCTCCATAGCTCCAGCAGGAAATCCGCTTCCTGATGCAACACCAGACGCGCCAGCGGAAGGTGTTCGTGAAGCAAGTCATGCACTTGGCGCGCGTTCAAGGGGCAGCCGTCGATGGGCGGGCGCCAGTGACAGGCCAGCAGTTGGCCGTCGGCGGTGAGTGACTGTTCGGCCCGTTGGATCAGGCGTTTCAAGTCTTCGGCATCGAGGTAGTAACCGATTTCACTGAGCACGATCAGGTCGAATTTTTCTTCCGGCCAATCCGCAGGCAAGCGTGAGTGGCGCACTTCGGCATGATCAAACGGGCCGAGGCGGGTGCGCGCCAACACAACGGCTGCGGCGGCGGTGTCGCAGCACAGCAGGCGATCGCAACGGCTGGCCAGTTCAAAGCTCAGTTCACCATTGGCGCAGCCGGGCTCAAAGATCGCGCGGTAATGCGGGCGCGGCAGGGCGGCGAGGGTGATGGCGCGTTTGCGCTGCTCGTACCAGCGTTGACGAAACGCCCACGGATCATCGTTACCGGCAAACAAACCGTCGAAATAACGATCGTCGACACTCATAGAAACACCACCTCGAACGGCTGCAACAGGCGGTCCAGCACATAGGGCGCCAACACGGGCGGCAAGCCGATGTGCGGGTCTCCTTCCAACTGGCTGGCAAAGGCGTGAATCGCATGGCGCTTGCGTGCGATCAGCGGCGGCGTCAGGAGGATTTTGCGTGCCCGGTGCCACGGCACGAACGCGTCTTCCGGCGTTGCCCAGTGCCAGGTCCACACGGGCAGTTCATGCAGGGTCGCACCGACGCGGCTGGCGGCAGTGGCACTGGCTCGCCCGACGGCTTCATGATCGCAATGGCCGTCTTCGCGCCACGTGGTGAACACCACGTCGTTGGGGCGCAGATGCTGTTCGATGAACGCGCTCAACTCGGATTCGCGCGCGGCCACCTGGCTGTCACTGAAACCGCCGCGCAGCCATTTCAACTGGTGCAGCGGCAAACCGAGACGGCGCAGCGCTTCAGCCGATTCTTGCGGGCGAACGGCGCTCAGACGCTCCACCGGCCAGCGTGTCGAACCGGGATGACTGGCGCTGCCATCGGTGACCGAAATCAATTGCAGCGCCCGACCCGCCGCCGCAAGCACCTGCAGGAAACCACCGCAGCCCAGCACTTCGTCATCCGGGTGCGGCGCGATGATCACCGCGCGGGCGCCCTCGGGCACCAGGCTGAGGATGTCGATCACCGGCAGTTGCGCCAGATGACGGGAGGTTTGCCACAGTTGCAGGGGCGTGCCCTGGCCGACGATGGGGTTGGTTTTCATAACGTCCATGTCCCTTCAATAGCTTGTTTACCGAGCGCGGCGAGGTCCCGCTCGGCATGACTTTGACGCAGGAATACCGGCAGGTCCGCGATCAGTCGGGCGAACTGCCGGTCCTTGCAATAAGGCCCGGCGCCGAGGGCGTGGCCGACGTGGAGGATCACTAGTTCAGCGGCCTGTTCAACCACCGCCCGGGCACGGCGAGCGAGCAATTCGGCGTTTTCCAGCGGCGAGGCATCGATGCTCATTGCGCTGGCGCGCAACACCTGTGCGGCGGCGAAAAGAGCGCTGTCGACCGCGCCGAAGTGGGCGAGAGCATGGGGTTCTTCGCGTTGCGCGCAGTGAGTGCGCAGGCGTTCGGCGATGCTGTGTGCGGCGCCGTACCAACAGGCGGCAATGCCGATTCCGCCTTGCCAGAAACCCGGCCGTTGCAAGTAGTCGCCGGGTTGGCCAATGAGGTGAGCTTCAGCATTATCGAACAGCACTTCGACGCTGCCGGTGGCGCCCATGCCGACGGCTTGCCAGCCTTGATCCGTCACGCTGACGCGGGGTTGATCCAGTGCCACCGCGACCAATTGCTGACAGTCGTTTTCATCCCACGCGGTAAGCAAGGCATGGCTCAACACCGCCGCACCCGAGCACCAGGCTTTGCGCCCCTTCAAACCTTGTTGACTGATCCGCACCCGTGCATTCGGCGGTTCGGCGGCCCACATGCCCCAGGTGCTGTCGGGTGTGGGCTCGCCACCGAGTTGCGCGATGATTGCCAGTGCATCGGTGTGGCCTTCGTACAGTTTGCACAACCCCAGATCATGCCCGCCGACCTCGGCCAATCGCTGAAAACGCTCCAGCGTCCGGCCACTGCCCGGCAGTGGCAGCTGATCCAGTCCCGCTTCCACCAGCGCCCGCAGGCAACGACCTAACGCCTGAGTGTCAGCGTAATCCGCGGGTTGGCGAGCCAGAAACGCCTGAAGGTCCATTTCACTCTTCTTCCTCATGCTGCAATTCGAACAGCAGCAGCGAACGGCCGGTCACCGAATATTCGTGGCCGATTTCAAAGCGTTCCTGCCCGCGAATCGACGGTTGATTGGTGTCGATCATGCAAGTCCAGAACCCGCCGTCCGGCACTTCCGGCAAGGTGAAATTGACGATGTCGTGGTGCGCGTTGACCACCAGCAACAACGTCGCGTCGGCACCCTTACGGCGGATCCCGGTTTCCTGGGCGCGGCCATCGAGCAAGATACCGAGGCAACGACCGTGGGCCTCATTCCATTGCTCCTGGGACATTTCACTGCCGTCCGGCGCGAGCCAGGTCACGTCCTTGACCCCGATGTCTTCGTTGTAATTGCCCACCAGGAAGCGTCCGCGACGCAGGATCGGGTACGCCAGGCGCAACTTGATCAGTCGTTTGACGAACTTGAGCAGGGCCTTGCCGTCCTCACTGAAGTCCCAGTTGACCCAGCCGATCTCGCTGTCCTGGCAATAGGCGTTGTTGTTGCCTTCCTGAGTGCGGGCGAATTCGTCGCCGGCCACCAGCATCGGCGTGCCTTGGGACAGCAGCAGCGTGGCAAAGAAGTTGCGCATTTGCCGCTGGCGCAACTCGTTGATCTCGGGATCGTCGGTCGGGCCTTCGACGCCGTGGTTCCACGACAGGTTGTTATTGCTGCCGTCCTGATTGTTCTCGTCGTTGGCTTCGTTGTGCTTGTCGTTGTACGACACCAGGTCGTTGAGGGTGAAACCGTCGTGGGCGGTGATGAAATTCAACGAGGCATAAGGGCGACGGCCGCGCTGGTTGAACATCTCACCGGAGGCGGTCATGCGGCTGGCGAAATCGGCGAGTTGGCCGTCGTCACCTTTCCAGAACGCGCGCACGGTGTCGCGGAACTTGTCGTTCCATTCCACCCAACCCGGCGGGAAGTTGCCGACCTGATAACCACCGGGACCGCAATCCCATGGCTCGGCAATCATCTTCACCTGGCGCAGCACCGGGTCCTGCCGGCAGGCCACGAGGAAGCTGTGACGCTCATCGAAACCGTCGTGGTAGCGGCCGAGAATGGTCGCCAGGTCAAAGCGGAAACCGTCGACGTGCATTTCCGTCGCCCAGTAGCGCAAGGAGTCAGTGACCATTTGCAGGACGCACGGATGGCTCAGGTCCAGGGTGTTGCCGGTCCCGGAATCGTTGATGTAGAAGCGTTTGTCGTCGGGCATCAAGCGGTAGTACGAGGCATTGTCGATGCCGCGCATGGACAGGGTCGGCCCCTGTTCGTTGCCCTCGGCGGTGTGGTTGTAGACCACGTCGAGGATCACTTCCAGGTTGGCTTCGTGCAGGTGCGCAACCATTTCCTTGAACTCGGCAATCTTGCCGCTGGCCAGATAACGCGGGTCCGGGGCAAAAAAGGCGATGCTGTTGTAGCCCCAATAATTGGTCATGCCCTTGTGCAGCAAGTGCTGGTCATTGACGAACGCGTGGATCGGCAGCAATTCAACCGATGACACCCCGAGCTTGCGGATGTGTTCCAGCACGTCATCGACCATCAACCCGGCGAAGGTGCCGCGCACGTTCTCGGGGACGGAAGGGTGACGCATGCTGATGCCGCGCACGTGGGTTTCGTAAATGATGGTTTTGTCCCACGGCACGCTGACGCGATGGTCGTGGCCCCAGGTGTGCGCCGGGTCGATGACTTTGCATTTGGGCACGAAAGGCGCGCTGTCGCGTTCATCGAAACTGAGGTCGGCGTCGGGGTGGCCGATGGTGTAGCCGAACAGCGCTTCGGACCATTTCAACTGGCCGACCAATTGTTTGGCGTAAGGGTCGATCAGCAATTTGTTCGGGTTGAAACGGTGACCGTTGGCCGGGTCGTAGGGGCCGTAGACGCGATAACCGTAGATCAGCCCCGGATGGGCGTCAGGCAAGTAGCCGTGGTAGATCTCGTCGGTGTATTCGGGCAGTTCGATCCGTTCCAGTTCCACTTCGCCGGCGTCGTCGAAGATGCACAGTTCGACTCGAGTGGCATTGGCGGAAAACAAGGCAAAGTTGACCCCCAGACCATCCCAGGTTGCGCCCAGCGGGAAGGGCAAGCCTTCTCGGATTCGCGATGCCTCGGCGTGAGGTTCTGGCGCGGATTTTTTTGGCGTGGTCATAAATGCTCCTGCAAGAAAGAATCGGGTATTTTTCGAGGGC
Organism: Pseudomonas sp. GW821-FHT10C09; assembly: GCF_059415465.1. Taxonomy (NCBI): domain Bacteria; kingdom Pseudomonadati; phylum Pseudomonadota; class Gammaproteobacteria; order Pseudomonadales; family Pseudomonadaceae; genus Pseudomonas; species Pseudomonas sp. GW821-FHT10C09. Next base: position 48,325 of record NZ_JBWKNG010000001.1, on the reverse strand, counting down.
GAACGCGCCCTCAGTGGCGAGCGAACTCGCCACGTTTTCGATCAGCACAATTCGGTTGGCGCGTCAGGTGATCGGTGGTTTCTTCGCCACGCGAGGCTTCTTCTCGACGGCTTTCTCACCCGGCGGGATCACTTTCGACGCCGCTGCGGGTTTGACCTTGGCCTTCGATTTGGCGTCGCTGGCTTTGCCGTCCAGTGCACCATTGGCCTTGGCTGCTCCAGGCTTGGCAGCGGTTTTGCTGCCAGTGGCTTTCGGTGATTTTTTCGGCGCCAGGGCTTCCGCTTCGGCCAGCTTGTGCGCCATCTCCCAGTGGCGGGCTTCCTGACCCTCGGGTTTCCCTTCAGATTCCCAGATCTGATAGGCAAATTCGCGAACGCGTTTATCGTCGGTACTCATCGCAATGCTCCTGAACTGAACTCAAGCTTGGGTAAAGAGTTGGATAAAGAGATTGACCGGGACAACCCCCAGCGCGGCGCTGATGTTCAGCTCCCTGTTTTTTGTGACTGCGACGCTGGAAAAAAGTCCCTTCAGATTTTCATCGGAGGAGGCGAACGGTAATTTCACCCGTGTATCGCCCCACAGCGGCGCATCAATCTGTGGTTGGGCACTGTTTTTCAGCAGTTCGGCGCAGCGAATAGGGACGATCACGATGGCGCGTTTTCCTTCCAGCACGCGGGCAAATGCCAGCACCCGATGCGCCTGACTGCCGACCACTTCAAGGGCCTGACAGCGCCCTCGGGAAAACAGCTCGGCATGCTCGGCGCGCAGGTTCAGCACCTCGGCAATCAGCGTCTGCTTGATGCGCCCGTCACGCCAGTTCGACAACAGCTCGGGCACCTGCGGTGTCGCTTGAAGGGCTCGTTCACGACTGGCGTAATCCACCGGCCGGCGGTTGTCCGGATCGACCAGGCTGAAATCCCAGAAGTCGTTGCCCTGATAGAGGTCCGGCACCCCCGGCACGGTCATTCGCAGCAAGGTTTGCGCCAAGCCGTTGATAGCGCCGGAAGGCGCAATGGCCTGCGCCGCTTTACCGAGGGCTGCGCGCAACAGCTCACCTTCGGGGGCCAGAAACAGCCGCTCGATAAACGCTTGCATCGCCTGTTCGTACGGTTCGTTCGGCGCGCTCCAGCTACTTTGCAATTTGGCTTCGCGCAGGGCTTTTTGTTGCCACTGCCAGAGGCGTTTGGCGTAGTCCGCCAGCGCCGGTTGATCGTCAATGTGCAGGGTCAACGGCCAACTGCCGAGAATCGCCTGATACAGGATCAACTCATCGCCCGCCGACGGCATGTGGTCGTCGTCGCGCAGGGGGCGGGCAAGTGTGCGCCAGAGCGGGACTTGCTCGGCGTACCACGCGCTACGCTCGCTCAACACCGCCAGGCGTGCGCGGGTGTCTTCGCCGCGTTTGTGGTCGTGGGTGGCCGTGGCCAGCAGGTTGTCCGGGAACTCGGCCAGGCGCTGGGCGCAGACCGCATGGAAGTCCGACACCGGGGCGCTGAACTGTTCGGTACTGAAGCCCACGTCATTGCGCGAGAGCAACACGGCTGAACGATAGAACGCGGTGTCTTCGACGGCTTTGGCGGCGGCCGGTGACGTCAGTTGCTGAAAGCGTACGCAAGCATGCTTGAGCATCTTGCGCTGACGACCTACCGGGCGCTTGCGCCACGGCTCGCCGCCAAGCCAGCCGGCCAGGCAATCGAGCACCGGCCAATCGGCTTCGCTCAAGGTATGCCGCGCACCGTCCATGGCCTGCTGGAAAAACACATCGTCTTCGGCGGAGCGGCCACGAGGACTGATATAGGTCCGGTATACCGGGAAATGCACGATCAATTCCTGCAACGCCCGGCGGATCGCACCAAGGGTCAGGTCACGGGTCATCAGGTCGTCGCGGGCCACTTGCAGCAAGGCCTGGGCAACGCTTTCGAAATCACCGGCCAGCGAGCCGTTGAGGATCTGCTGCCGCGCCAGTTGCGCTTCCTGCTGAAAGTCGGACGGCCGTTCGCTGAAACGCTGCCAGAGCTCGCCCAGGGTGTGTGCGCCTTGCGGATCATGCTGCAACAGCGACAACTGGTTCATGAATTCATAACCGGTGGTGCCGTCCACCGACCAGTCGCGGTGCAGGGTTTCGCCTTCGCCAAGGATCTTCTCGACGTAGATCGGCAGGTGCCGCCCCGGTGACAGGCTATCGACCCGGCGTCGCAGTTTGCGGCAGTAACCACGGGGATCGGCGAGGCCGTCGATGTGGTCGATGCGCAGACCGTCCACCAGCCCTTCAGCCACCAATTTGAAGATTTTCGCGTGAGTGGCTTCGAACACGGCGGGCCGCTCGACGCGCAAACCACCCAGTTCATTGATATCGAAAAAACGCCGCCAGTTGATGTCATCCGCTGCGGTGCGCCAACTGGCCAGACGATAACTCTGGCGCTCGAGCAGGTTATGCAGGCGCTGGAAACCCTCGGGTGTCAGCGAGTCGTAAGCGCGGAGGTGCTGTTCGATGGACTTGAGCAGCACCGGATCGCTGGCCAGTTCACGCAGTTCGGCTTTCAGCGGCACCGCGAGGCGGTGCGCGTCGGTCTGGTAACTCAAGGTGGTGAAGCGCTCCGCGAGCGACTTCAGCGGTTCGACCTCGGTGGGCAGCAACTCGCCGTAGTTCATCGGGCAGATCGGGAAACGGTGGTCGTAATGCTGCACATAAAAGCTGCCGTGCTGCGCATCGAAGCGCAAGGGCAGGGTGCCGTCCTGCAAGGCAATGCCGTAGTCGCTGCCGAGGAACGGCAGCAACAACTGACCTTCCATCAACGGGTCCGGCGAGTGCCATTGAATGTCGAAAAACTCGCCGAACGGACTCAGGCGTCCCCATTCCAGCAAGTCCAGCCACCAGGGGTTATCCGCGCCACCGACGGCCATGTGGTTGGAGACGATGTCGAGGATCAGCCCCATCCGCTGTTCGCGCAGGGCACTGACCAGACGTCGCAGTGCGGCTTCGCCACCCAGTTCGGGATTGACGGTGGTCGGGTCCACCACGTCATAGCCATGCATCGAACCGGCGCGGGCGGCCAGCAGCGGCGAGGCATAGACGTGGCTGATGCCTAATTGCGCGAAATACGGCACCAGCGGCACCGCTTGATCGAGGGTGAAACCTTTATGAAATTGCAGCCGCAGGGTCGCCCGCAGCGGTTGGATATTCGATGCCGTCATTGGTCACGCTCGCCCGCCTGAAGCCGCGCGCAGGCGAGCAGTTCGAGGCGTCGGGCCGCGTCCGGGTCATCGAGCAGGGCTTCGCTGTCGCCGGGCAAGCGTCGTGACCAGTTGGGATGGGTGTCGATGGTGCCGGGCAGGTTGGCTTGCTGTTCGATGCCCAAGGCATCTTCGAGCGGCAGCAGCACCAATGGCGCGCGGGTATGCCCGAGGAAACGCACGCTGGCGTCGAGCACTTGATCAGTTTCGTGGGACTCCTCGCGAAAGTTCTGCGGGTCCTGGCTCAACACCCGTCGCAGGCCTTCGCGTTCGCGCTCGCGGTGTTGGCGCCACTCGATCTCGCCGCTGGCGTCGGTCAGGCCGAGCCGGGCGTTCCAGTCGATGTCGCGGCCGTGCCACCAGCCATTGAGTGTCGGCAGGTCATGGGTGCTGGTGGTCGCCAGCGCGTTGTCCGGCCAGTCGAGGATCGGTTTGAAGTGGGCGTTGTCCTGTTCGAACAGCAGCACACGCATGCCGAGGATCGAGCGTGCGCTGAGTTTTTCCCGCAGGCCATCCGGCACGGTGCCGAGGTCTTCGCCCAACACAATCGCCTGATGACGGTGAGATTCGAGGGTTAGCAAGCGCAGCAGATCGTCGACCGGGTAGTACAGGTAGGCGCCATCGCGGGGAAGCGCGCCGTTGGGAATCACCCACAAGCGTTGCAGGCCCATGATGTGGTCGATGCGCAAACCGCCGGCGTGGGCGAAATTGGCCCGGAGCATTTCGATAAACGCACGGAAGCCGTTGCGCACCAGGCCTTCGGGCGAAAACGCAGAGATGCCCCAGCCTTGGCCGGTCCGGTTGAGGATGTCTGGCGGCGCACCCACCGTCAGCGAGGCAAGTAATTCATCCTGGCGGCTCCAGGCCTGACTGCCACCGCCGTCAGCGCCCACGGCGAGGTCGGCGATCAGGCCGATGCTCATCCCGGCACTGCGGGCGGCGGTTTGCGCGCGCTCCAGGCAACGGGTGATCAGCCATTGGCAGAAGGCGAAGAAACCGATACGTGCAGCGTTCTCTTCAGCGAATTCTGCCAGGGCCGCGCTGCGCGGGTCGCGCCATTGCTCAGGCCACTCGCGCCAGTCGAGGCTCTCGCCTTTGGCGGCGCGGGTCTCTTGCAGGGCTTCGAAGCGGCAATGATTTTCCAGCGCTTCGCCCGAAGCATGGCGGAAGCTGCTGAAGTCTTCGTGCAAGGGATGTTCACCGTGGACAAAACCCTCGTACAGCGCTTGCAAGATGCGGTGTTTGGCTCGGGCAGCCACGGGCCAGTCAATCAGCGGGCGTTCTTCAAGCGCTTGCAGTTCTGCGGTCAGCCCGGTGGCGTCAATCGCCGCGCGCATGGCGCGCTCGCCGAGGATCGCACCGGGTGCGGCGTACAGGCTGTTGAGAAACAATCGGCTGGAGGGCGAGTAAGGGCTGTAGCGCTGCGTGTCGCTGCCGAACATGGCGTGCAGCGGACTGATCGCCAACGCCTCGGCGCCGCGTTCACCTGCCACTCGTGCGAGGTCTTCCAGCGCCTGGGTATCGCCGAAACCGCCATCGCCGGCACGTCGCAGGGAGTAAAGCTGCACGCTCAGGCCCCAGGCGCGCGGGATCGGATTGTCGACCGCGTCGCCGACGCTGTAGCAGCGCTCGGGCGCCACCGCCAGGGTGAAGGATTGTCCGTCGATGCTGACGTGCTGGTAGCCGACCGGAATCAGCCCCGGGAGCACGGCGTGTGCATCGAGCTTCAGGTACATCTTCGAGCCGTCTTCGAGGTGAATGTCGCACGGGGTTTCGGGCTCAAAGTAACGCGCCAGATCGAGGCCGGCACCGACATCGATCGTCAACAGCGGTGGCAGGCGGTGAGTCTGCTGGACGGCTTGCAGTTCCAGCAGGCTCGCGTCGATTTCCTGGGCACTGCCGGCCGGGTGGCCGAGGCCGGTGAGCACGGCGCGCAGCACCGACGGACCGACTTTTTGCGGGCGGCCATTGGCGTCGATCCAGTCGACGGCCAGGCCTGCGCGGCTGGCCAGTATTTCAAGTTGCGCATCGCTCATAGGCGCTCTCCATCCGGGGGTAGCAAAGGGGCTGCGGCCGTGAGACTGACTAGCGCGCAATACGGGGCGAGTTTGCCCTCGTGCAACAGGCCGGCCGAGTGGGGCGGGTGTTCGAACAGCAAGATTGTGTCGGCCTGTGGGGTGTGGACCACTGGCGTGTCGCTGAGGTTCAGGTCAATGCGCAGCTCGCTGCCATCGCCCAGCCGCCAGCGCGCCGTCACTGCAGCGTGGCCGAGCACGTCGGCGCCCAATGCCTGGGTGCCGGGAAGGCGAGGGATGAGGTGCTGATGGCGCAGCTGTAACAGGCGGCGATACAGATCGTGAATGGCCGGCAGTGCGCTGGCTCCCAGTTTGGGTTGCGACGCTTCGAAGGTCTTGGACGCATTCGGATCTGGAATCTGTTCACGTTTGTGCGGGTCGGCAAAGGCGCTGAACGCCGCAAACTCGTTGCGTCGACCTTCGCGCACCAGTTCTGCGAGTTCACCGTGGTGGCTGGTGAAAAACAGAAACGGCGCCTGCGCGGCGAATTCGTCACCCATGAACATCAGCGGGATCATCGGCGACAACAGCAGCAGTGCGGTGGCCGCGTAGAGCGCATCGGGGGGAGTCAGTTGGTGCAGCCGTTCACCTAACGCCCGGTTGCCGATCTGGTCATGGTTTTGCAGAAACAGCACGAAGGCGGTCGGCGGCAAGTGACCACTGGGTTCACCTCGCGGCGTGCCATGACGGTTGAGATGGCCCTGAAACACAAAGCCCTGGCTCAGGCAGCGGGCCAGTTGTTCGGTGGGCTGCTCGGCGTAATCGGCGTAGTAGGCGTCGGTTTCACCGGTCAGCAGCACATGCAGGGCGTTGTGGCCGTCATCGTTCCACTGCGCATCGAAACCTTTTTCCAGCAGGCTCGCCTCGTTGTGTTCGTTTTCCACCATCAGCCACACATGGCGCGAGGGTTCGGTTTGCTGGCGAACGCGCTGCGCCAGCTCTTCAAGGAAGTCCGGGCTTTCAATGGCGTGCACCGCGTCCAGGCGCAAGCCGTCGAAGCGATACTCCAGCAACCACATCAACGCGTTGTCGATGAAGAAGTCCCGCACTTCACGCTGACGGAAATCAATGGCCGCGCCCCAAGGGGTGTGCTTGTCTTCGCGGAAAAAGCCCTTGGCGTAGTGGTGCAGGTAATTGCCGTCCGGGCCGAAGTGGTTGTAGACCACGTCGAGAATCACCGCCAGGCCAAGGCCGTGGGCGGTGTCGATCAGGTGTTTGAGTTGTTCGGGCGTGCCATAGGACGCCTGGGGCGCGTAAGGCAAGACGCCGTCGTAGCCCCAATTGCGCTCACCGGGGAATTGCGCCAGCGGCATCAGTTCAATCGCGGTGATGCCCAGCTCGACCAGGCGCGACAAGTGTTGCTCGACGGCACTGAACCCGCCGAGCACACCGACGTGCAGCTCGTAGATGATCGCCTCGTTCCATGGCCGGCCCTGCCAGGTGTTGTGTTGCCATCGATAGGCCAGCGGATCGACCACCACGCTGTGGCTGCCGATGTCGCCGGCCTGCGCGCGGGAGGCCGGGTCCGGCACCTCCAGCTCGCCATCGATGTTGAAACGGTAGCGGGTGCCCGCGGGGCAGCGAGTCTTGATCACGAACCAGCCGTTAGCCTGGGGCAACAGCGGCAAGGATTGTCCATTTTCCAGTTCGACACTGACGTAAAACGCATCCGGCGCCCACAACGCAAAACGCGTGTGCTCTGCGTCCAGCATGATTGCGCCGTGGGGCCAGGTCTCAAGGGTCCGTAACGGCATCGTTGAAAACCTCTTACTGTCGGCCTGATTTACCCAAGGCCTTGGCCACAAGTTGTTCGTAGAGTTCGGCGTACGGTTCCACCGCCTTGCACCAGTTGAACGGCGCGGCCATGGCCCGGCAGCGCATGGCATGCAACAGATCGGGGAAGGCGAACACTTTGAACGCACGGCTCAGGGCTTCCTGATAACTCTCGACGGTGGATTCATCGAAGAGGAAACCGGTCACGCCGTTTTCAATAGTGTCCGCCAGGCCGCCGGTGTTGCGGGCGACCGGCAACGAGCCGAAGCGCTGGGCGTACATCTGGCTCAGGCCGCAGGGTTCGTAGCGCGAAGGCATCAGCAGGAAATCGCTGCCGGCGAACATGCGGCGGGCGTCGGTTTCGTTGAAGCCGATGCGCACGCCGATCTGCCCCGGGAAGCGCAGGGCCAGTTCACGCATGGCTTGTTCTTCTTCCGGTTCGCCACGGCCGATGATTGCAATCTGGCCGCCGGATTTGACGATGTACTCGGAGACCGCTTCCGTCAGGTCCAGGCCTTTCTGATAAACCAGGCGCGAAACCACGGCAAACAGCGGACCTTCGGAATCGGCCAAGCCGAACAATTCGCGTACGTGCGCGGCGTTCACCGCTTTGCCGTCCCAGTCGCCAATGCTGAACGGGCGGAACAGGTGTGTATCAGTCGCGGCGTCCCAGCTTTCATCGATTCCGTTGGGAATACCGCTGAGCAGGCCTTGCTGGGTCTTGGCCGCGAGAAAACCGTCCAGACCACAGCCGAAGGCCGGCGTAGTGATTTCCTGGGCGTAGGTGGCGCTGACTGTGGTGATGTGGCTCGAATAGGCCATGCCGGCCTTGAGGAACGACATCTTGCCGTAGAACTCCATGCCTTCCTGTTGCAGGGCGTGCGCGGGAATCCCCAATTCAGGGCAGGAGCCGAGGCTGGTCACGCCTTGATAGGCCAGGTTATGGATGGTGAACAACGTCGGGGTGCGCTGCCCACGCCAGTGCATGTAGGCCGGCGCCAGGCCAGCAGGCCAGTCATGGGCGTGCACCAGATCCGGGCACCAGTGAATTTGTGCGAGATTGGCGGCGATATCGGCGGCGGCGAGGCCCAGGCGGGCGAAACGAATGTGGTTGTCTGGCCAGTCGCGGCCATTGTTGGCGCCGTAGGGCGAACCTTCGCGCTCGTAGAGTTCAGGGCAGATCAACACGTAAATGACCAGACCGTCGGGCATGTCCATGCGCCCGATTTTGCAGGGCGGCAGTGCGGCGTGCCCACCCAGTTCACCAATGATGTGGATCGGGTTCTCGCTGTGCAGCACTTGCGGGTATCCGGGAATCAGCACCCGCACATCGTGCAGGTGCGACATGGCCCGTGGCAGGGCGGCGGAGACGTCGCCCAGGCCGCCGGTCTTGACCAGGTCGGCAATTTCGGAGGTCACGAACAACACTTTCTTTCTATTCGGATTCTGACTGGCAGCCGGTGCCAGCGTCTTGGTTCCCGGGACGCTGATGGATTGCGCGCTCGGTGCATTGACGGCGCTCGATTCGCCGACCTGCTGATGAGCACGTTCTCCCTGAATATCTAAAGCCGCACTTATCATATGAATCTCCCGTGGTGTTGATCTAATGCTTAGGTCTGGCACAAACGGTGGTGGCCAATTCCTGTGGCCGGATGCAAACGCGCACGCATCGTGGCAAATGCTGCCCAATGCGGTGAAGCAGATGGGTTGGAGGGGCCGTTGCAAGGAATGCACCAGTCGCGTTGGCCCTACCTTTAACCTGACCCATGGCCAGGACTGAAAGTTTCGAGTTTTTTACAGCCAGATGACCGACCGGTTTTACCTCGCGAAAATGAGTCTAGGCCAGATCCTAGAGCGGGGCGGGTCATCTGGTGAAATTGTTCGACAATCAGTTTCAAGAGGGTAAAAGAACCGCGCGCGCAGGGGGAAACGCACCGACGAAGTGCAGGTTTATTTTTGGGGGTGGGTCAAAACGGGACTGGCAAGTCACGAAAATGGGCGGATGGGGAGGGGTGGTTGCACTGTTGCGGTGCGGTTGGTTCAGGTTGATGTGGTGTATTTGATGGCCTCATCGCGAGCAGGCTCGCTCCCACATTAGATCTCCGGTGTACTCAGGACCAATGTGGGAGCGAGCCTGCTCGCGAAGAACGATAACTCGGTCTTAAGTGAAAACCCGGGTCGGGTTACCCGCCGCCCACGCTTGAACATCTTCGATCATCTGCGAAAAGAACATCTGATAGTTCTGCCGACTCACATAGCCGACATGCGGCGTCGCCAGCACATTTTCCAGCGTCCGGAACGGATGATGTTCAGGCAACGGCTCTACCTCAAATACATCCAGCGCCGCCCCGGCCAGGCGATTTTTCTGCAACGCCTTGATCAGCGCCGCCTCATCCACAATCGGTCCACGGGCGGTATTGACCAGCAGTGCCGTGGGTTTCATCCAGTCCAGCGCCTGGGCATCGACCAGGCCACGGCTGCGGTCGCTGAGCACCAGATGCACCGACAGCACGTCGGCCTGTTCAAATAATTCCTGCTTGCTGACATAGGCCACGCCGACTTCGGCAGCCGCTTCAGGAGTCAGGTTCTCGCTCCAGGCAATCACCCGCATGCCGAACACTTGCCCGAATTGAGCGACGCGTTTGCCGATGCTGCCGAGCCCGAGGATGGCCAGGGTCTTGCCGTGCAGGTCGCCACCCAGACCTTGCTGCCAAAGACCTGCGCGCAAGGCGTTGGCTTCGGCCACGAGGTTGCGGGTGGCGGCCATGATGAGCGCCCAGGTCAGTTCCGGCGCGGCGTGTTTGTAGCTGTCGGTGCCGCAAACCTGAATCCCCAACGCAGCGGCCGCTTTCAAATCCAGCGCCGCATTGCGCATGCCGCCGGTCACTAGCAGTTTGAGTCTGGGCAACCGACGCAGCAGGTCCTCATCGAACCGGGTGCGTTCGCGCATCACGCAAATCACCTCGAAGGCCCCCAGACGTTCGGCCAGGGTTTCGTTGTCGGCCGGGTAGTCGTGGACAAAACTCACCTCGCCAACGCTGTCCAGCACCGACCAGTCCACCACGTCGCGCGCGACGTCCTGCCAGTCATCGATCACCGCAATCTGCACCGCCATCAGCCTTACCTCATCAATGAACGGGGTTGGTTTTGTTCAGCCAGTCGAGCAAGGCCTTGTGGAATTGCGCCGGTTCTTCCATCTGCGGCGCGTGGCCCATGCCGGGGAATTCAACCAGGGTCGACTGGGGAATCAGTTTTGCCACTTCCTTGCCGAGCACGTCGTAGTGACCGAGCTTCGCCTTGACCTCGGGCGTGGCGATGTCACTGCCGATGGCCGTGGTGTCGGAGGTTCCGATCAGCAACAGCGTCGGCATCTTCAGGTCTTTGAATTCGTAGTACACCGGTTGGGTGAAGATCATGTCGTAGATCAGCGCCGAGTTCCACGCGACTTGCGTATGCCCCGGGCCTTTGTTCAGGCCGGCGAGCATGTCGACCCAACGATCGAACTCCGGCTTCCAGCGGCCACCGTAATAGGTGTTGCGCTCATAGGTGCGGATGCCGTCGGCGTTGAGTTTGAGCTCACGCGCGTACCATTGATCGACGGTGCGGTAGGGCACGCCGAGGGCTTTCCAGTCTTCCAGGCCAATGGGATTGACCAGCGCCAGTTGCTCGACCTGTTCGGGGTATTGCAGCGCATAGCGGGTGGCGAGCATGCCGCCGGTGGAGTGACCGAGGACGCTGGCCTTCTGAATGCCGAGGGCTTTGAGCAGTTGCTGGGTGTTGGTTGCCAGTTGCTGGAAGCTGTACTGATAATTGTCGGGTTTGCTCGAGGTGCAAAAGCCGATCTGGTCCGGGGCGATGACCCGGTAACCCGCCTCGCTGAGGGCCTTGATCGAACTGTCCCAAGTCGCGCCGCAGAAGTTCTTGCCATGCATCAGCACCACGCTGCGGCCATTGGCCTTGCCATGGGCGGCGACGTCCATGTAACCCATTTGCAAGGATTTGCCCTGGGACTCAAAGGCGAAATGCTTGACGGTGTAGGGGTAATCGAAGCCCTGCAATTCAGGGCCATATTCCGGCCCGTCGGCGTGGGCGACAAGGGGCAGTGCGGCGGTCAGCAACAGGCTGGGCAGCCAGCGGGAGAGGGCGAGGGGCATGGGTGAACTCCAAAGAAAACCCGCCGATGCTGGATCGGCCGGATTAGGGCGACATTAAACACAGGCAATCGCCGCGCTCGATCGTTCAACCCATCCAGCCCAGCGTGGCCAGGGCCAGTACGCCATAACGGGCGGCCTTGGCCAGGGTCACAATCAGCAGGAATCGCCCCAAGGGTTCGCGCATGACGCCGGCCACCAGCGTCAGCGGGTCACCGATGATCGGCACCCAGCTCAGCAGCAAAGACCAATGGCCGTAGCGCTGATAGTGCTCTCGGGCGTTTGCCAGATGACGAGGGCTGACCGGAAACCAGCGTCGGTCGCGAAACCGTTCGATACCGCGTCCCAACCACCAGTTCACCAGCGAACCGAGTACGTTGCCCAGCGTTGCGACGGCCAACAGCGACCAAAGCCAATAGTTGTCACTGAGCAACAACCCCACCAGCACCGCTTCGGACTGCAGCGGCAGCAACGTCGCGGCACCGAACGCGGCGAGAAACAGCCCGAGGTAAGCGCCGGACATCAATGGGCGGGGTAGTCCGCCACCACGACATCACTGCCGTCCTTTTTCAGGCCGATCACTTGATAGGCATCGCTCATGCCATCCATTTCCATCCCGGGCGAGCCCATGGGCATGCCGGGAGCGGCAACGCCCAGCAGGTCGTCACGCTTGCTCAGTGCCAGCACCTGGTCTGCCGGTACATGGCCTTCGACGAACTTGCCATTGATCAGCGCGGTATGGCACGACGCCAGACGCGGTGGCACGCCGTGCTGTTGCTTGAATTCGCTCATGTTGGATTCGACGTGGTCTTCAACCTTGAAACCGTTGGCTTCGAGGTGGCTGATCCATTTTTTGCAGCAACCGCAATTGGCGTCGCGGTGCACTTCGATGGGGATCAGGTCGGCGGCCTGAGCCAGGGAGGAAATAAAAAGCACGCTCAGGGCGGCCAGACGCAGAGGGGTTCGCATGGGAAAGTCTCGACTCGGGTGACGGTCAAAAAAAGAGGCATTTTGACCAGTTTAGCCACGGATGAGCGACGAGATTGTTTCCAAGTGATGCAAGCACAACGCAGCCTACGCAAAACCTGTGGGAGCGAGCAAGCTCGCTCCCACAGGTTTTGCCCCAGGCTTCAGGTTCTCAACGAACCTTGAACCGCCCCATGATCGAACTGACGCGCGCATTAGCGTCCACCAGTTGCCGGGTATTCAGTTCGCTGGCCTGACCGCTTTTCACCAGTTCATCCACCATGTGGCGGATCTGCACCATGCTGCGGTTGATCTCTTCGGTCACCGCACTTTGCTGCGAGGCGGCGGTTGCGATTTGAGTGCTCAGGCCGTTGATGTGGCTGACGGAACCGGCCATTTCATCCAGGCCGGAGTTGACCCGTGCTGTCGCGTCGGCGGCGGACTGGCAACTGGCCTGGGTGTTTTCCATTGCCGCGACCGAGGAACTGACGCCTTGGGTCAGGCGCGTGAGCATTTCATTGATTTCCGAGGTGCTGGCCTGAGTGCGGCCGGCGAGGGCGCGGACTTCATCGGCGACCACCGCAAAGCCTCGGCCTTGTTCACCGGCCCGGGCCGCTTCGATGGCTGCGTTCAATGCAAGCAAGTTGGTTTGCCCGGCGATGGCGCCAATCACCCCGAGAATCTCGGTGATGCGTTGGGCGTCCTGCTGCATGCTTTCGACTTTATGGGTAGCACTCGCCACTTCCTCGATCAACGCAACCACGCTGTTCGACGCTTCGCCCACCACCACCCGCGAACGGTCGGCATTTTCGTTGGCGCGCTTGGTGAAGGCCGCCGTCTCGGCAGCATTTTGCGCGACACTTTCAGCGGTCGAACTCATCTCGGTAATGGCGGTGACGGTCTGATCGGTTTCCGAGGCGTGGCGCACCAGAATCTGACTGGTGTGGGCCGAGGTGCGTTGCAGGTTGTCCAGGCTCGAGGCCATGGCGCCGGTGGCCTGGGTCACTTCACCGATCATGTTCTGCAAGTAGACAAGAAACGCGTTGACCGAGTGGCCGATGGCGCCCAGTTCGTCTTCGGCACGAATGATGATGCGTTTGGTCAGGTCGGCGTCGCCGGTCGACAGCGCGTCGATATTGGTCTTGAGGATTTTCAGGCGCTGGACCAGTTGGCGGATCGCGTAGATCTGCAGCATTGCCAGCAGGATCACCATCGGAATTTGCAGCAGGCTCAGAGTGCTGAGCACGTCGTCGCGCTGGGCGGTGATCAGTTTGCTCGGCAGGGCGGTGGCGAGGAACCACGGCGAGCCTTCGATGGGGCGCATGAAGAACGTGCTGTCTTCGCCGTTGTTGTCGAATTCGACGCGCTGCGACTGGTCACGGTTTTGCAGGCCGGCTTTCACCTGGCTGGCGAACGGTGAGTTGCTCGCCAGTTCACTGATGTTTTTCAGGACGATGGGCCCGCTGATGCGCGAACTGTTGCTAATGATCTTGCCGTCGGCTTCAACGATCAACATCTCGGCGCCAAGGTCCTTTTCCTTTTGCGCGATCAAGTCATTGAAGAAGCCCAGCGTCACGTCGATGGTTGACACGCCGTACGCCACGCCATTTTTCTGAATAGCCATGGCGCAGTTGGTGCGAGGCTCGGCACTGGCGTCATCTTTATAAGCCGCCGCCCAGGCACATTGGCCACGTGGCGTTTGCATGCCGCCCTTGTACCAGGCCTGGTCGTAGTAGTTCGGCGCAGCGTCGCTGTTCCAGAACGTGTTGACTGCCAGTTTGCCCGAGGCGTCGCGGTGCCAGAAGGTGCTGAATTTGTTGCGCCCGGCTTCACGTTGGCCGGGCAACGGCCAGATCCCGCCGCCGAAGACTTTCAATTCACCGTACTGATCCACCAGGCCTGGCAACACCGTGTCGATGCCGGCGCTGTCGAGCAACGGAATGGTTTGGGTAATGCTGCGTTGCTGGGCCTGAACCTTGTTCAGTTCACCCTGGATTTGCCGGGCGACGTCGGCGATGCGGTTGAGGGCCACCTGTTCTTCGGTATGGCGCAGCTTAGGCGCGACCAGCTGGCTGATGCCGACCACCGTCAGCACGAACAGCAACAGGATAAACAGGACCAGAAACAGCGTGTAGCGAGCCTGGATCGAACGGAATGTGGGCATGGGGCCGGTCCTTGTGTGCAGCACTTTTATTATTAGGTTTGGAGGGGGCATCGGTGCTTCATCGGGCTATCGGCTTGCGCAGGGATAGCTTTAGGCACGATCGTCCAAGAACGGGCATCAGTGGGAAAGGCGTCAGGTATCGAAACGGATACAAATAAACTAACCGAGATGTACGAAGAGCCCTGTTAGTTGTCTAGACCAATCCGGAAAAGTTTGTCTAGACCAATAAAGGCGGGCACTTGCTAGTTTGTATCTGAAATGTACGTAAATTGTAAAAAGCCGCAAATAGTTGTTGGAGTGGCCAGTTGCCAGAGCCGATACTCGCCCGCTCCAAACCCGCTCAAGAAGGAACTGAATATGGTCACGCAGTCGGAAGCTCAGTCATGACTATCGGCTATGCAGGAGGGTGGACGCCGAAGGCCGGTCTGCTGGTGCAGGACACAGGCGGCGGCAAGCCCGTGACGCACAGCGCCAGGGTCAAGCAAATGCTTGCGCTGGTGGGCTCGAATCCAAACGCGCTGAACGCGGCGAGAATGGATGAGCAGAAAATATTCAGGAACGTTAAAGGCTTCGACCCGGAAAATGTATCGTCCAAACAACTGGGAAATCTCAGTGCGTTTTTACGCGGCAAAGGTCTGATTTCCGATATTACGTCGATGACGCTGATGAACGCCGGGGACAAGTTCGACCGGTTCGGGGTACAGAATGACCCTGATGCGAAGTTCAATGCGCTGGAGTACTTTGCAACGCAACTGGACACCATCCAGAACAACAGCATCAAGGGCGATAAATATGCGATTGGCCTGATCCCGGAATACAAGACAGCCATCTACGTCCTGCAAAACCTGGCCACTTACGGCAAGGGCAATGGCACTACGGTCCCGACGGACAAGGGTGTCAACTCCAAGGCGTGAAAGGTTGCCGGCCCGCTCAGTTGAGCGGGCCAGGCACCGTTGCTAGCGGTCGAGCAACTTCATGACTTCCTCGGGGTAACGCATGCCTGCGGTGGCATTGGCGGGGAATATCGCTTCCAGCGCTTTCAATTCATCTGCGCTGAGTTTCACCTCCAGCGCCGCAACGTTTTCTTCCAGGTATTTGCGCTGTTTGGTTCCAGGGATCGGGATCAGGTAGTCACCTTGCGCCAGCACCCAGGCCAACGCCAACTGACCTGCCGACACGTCTTTTTCTGCGGCCAGTGCCTGTACTTGCTGCACCAGCAGCAGATTCTTCGCAAAGTTCTCCCCTTGAAAACGCGGGCTGAAACGACGGTAATCATCCGCCGCAAAGTCGTCCGGGCTTTTCAGTGCTCCCGTTAGAAAGCCACGTCCCAGCGGGCTGTAAGGCACAAACGCCACGCCCAGTCGCTGACACGCGGCCAGACAGCCGTTTGCCTCTTGATCGCGGCTCCACAACGAATACTCACTTTGCAGCGCGCTGATGGGGTGCACCTTGTGCGCTCGCTCCAGAGTGGCGACCGACGCCTCGCTCAAGCCCAGGTAACGCACCTTGCCGGCCTTAACCAGCTCGGCCATGGCGCCGACGGTTTCTTCGATGGCCACCTGCGGATCGATCCGGTGCTGGTAATACAAATCCAGGGTTTCAACGCCGAGACGCTTGAGTGTGCCGTCGATGGAGGCGCGAATGTAGTCCGGTCGGCCATTGACACCCCGTGCGGTGGGGTTGGACGGGTCACGGACAATGCCGAACTTGCTCGCCAGAAACACCTGGTCGCGTTTGCCGGCAATGGCTTTGCCGATCAACTCTTCGTTGGTGTGCGGGCCGTACATATCGGCGGTGTCGAGCAGGTTGATCCCGAGTTCGAGTGCGCGATGCAGGGTAGCAATGGCCTCGCGGGTGTCTACGCCAGTGGTGTAGAAATCGGTCATGCCCATGCAGCCCAGGCCGATGGCGGAAACCTGAGGGCCGTTTTTGCCCAATTGACGTGTTTGCATGAAATCAACTCCCTGTGGTGTGAGTGCACAGTGTCGACCTCGACAGAAACAAGATAAACCGGCTAAAACTGCTATCACTGTTCGTATTTTCTAAATAGTCATCAGGGCCGCCAGAACAATGGACCGTTTTAACGCCATGCGCGTGTTTACCCGAATCGTCGAGCTGGGCGGGTTCGCCAAAGCGGCAGACAGCCTGCAATTGCCCCGCGCGTCGGTCACTGTTTTGATCAAGCAGCTTGAAGCGCATCTCGGGGTGCAACTGCTGCAACGCACCACGCGACAGATCAGCCTGACACTCGACGGCGCGGCCTATTACCCGCGTTGTGTGCGGCTGTTGGCGGACCTGGAGGAGACTGAAGCGGTGTTTTCCGCCGCTCGACACAACCCCAAAGGGTTGCTGCGGGTGGACATGCCGGCAGGGATCGGGCGCTTGATCGTGATCCCGGCGTTGCCGGCGTTCACCCGTCGTTATCCCTTGATCGAACTGGAGCTCGGTCTGAATGACCGTCCCGTCGATCTGATCCGCGAAGGCGTCGACTGCGTGTTGCGCGGCGGCTCCGCGCTGGATGAGTCCTTGGTGGCGCGGCCGCTGGTCATGCTGGATCAGGTCACCTGCGCCAGCCCTGACTACTTGCAACGTCATGGGAGCCCTCAGTGTCTGGCAGACCTTGAAGGGCACCGGATGGTTGAGTATTTCTCTGGCACGACCGGGAAGCGTTTTGGGCTGGAATTCCAGGTTGATGACGACGTTCAACTCATGGATTTGCCCAAACAGGTGGCGGTCAACAGTGCCGACGGTTACCTCGCTGCCTGTGAGGCGGGATATGGACTGATTCAGACCCCGTATTACCACGTTGCCCGCCAGCTCGAGGAAGGACGTTTGTGTGAAGTGCTCGCGAACGTGCCGCCACCGGTGATGCCGCTGACGGCGCTGTATCCGCCTCACCGCCAGTTGTCCCGGCGGGTGAGGGTGTTTGTCGACTGGCTGGTGGAGCTTTGCGCGCAGCCGGGTCTCAACATTTACAGGAAGGGTTCAAGCGGCTGAACAGGTGTTGTCCAGCGCGCTGACGTCACGCTGCAAATTATCGTGCAACTGTTGCATGTCCGGGCAATGCAGGGCGAGGTGACGCGGCTGCGCCCCTCGGTGAAACAGCGCAAACCACCCGTTGCTGTGAAGGACGGGCATCAATCCGCTGAAGGTGAAACCCAGATTCGTCAAACGGTGCAGGTCCTCGGCAAAGTGGCGTGACAGCTCGATTTTGGCTGAAATGAGCCAATGGCCGGGCAGCCGCCGGAGCTGGTCCAGCAATGCGTCGTTCAAACGCTGAATGACGACGATGTAGCGCTGGTGGTGTTGCCTGATTTGCAACGGCATCGGTGCTGGCGACGTCGTGGCCCGATAAGTCCCGAACACATTGCACAAGCGTTGCATGAGCCCGCGGCAACTGTCAGGCCATTGAATGTCGGGCAACGGGCGTGTGTGCCCCAACGCAAGATAACAACCGATCACCATGGTTTCCGCCAGTGGCCTGGTAAGCGGGGACGGCGCGTAGTCGGGAAGCAAACCCGTGCTGTGAAAGCCAAGGCTGTGGGCCATGCGTTGCGTGTGGAGATGGTGCGTGACTTGTTTGATCACGACGTTTTTGTCCCGTTGCGCATCCGACTGCAACAGCAATTCCCGACCCAAGTGAGTCGCGATACGTTGCCCTCGTGCAGCGGGGTGGACCACGCTCAGGGCCAGCTCAGGGGTGTCCGGCAGCGAGTCGCGGCATAACGCGGCGTGCCCCAGAACACGTTCGCCATCGACCGCCAGCATCGAGAACCATCGCCCGTCGGCATTGTGCTGACTGATCATGCTCGGCAGATAGACGTCCGGGCGAGGGTAATCCTCTGCGTAGATCTGGCGAAACAACTGGCTGACAGCGGGCGCATCATCCGGCTGGAAACGACGATAAAGAAGTGTCGACATCACGTACGCTCCGTTGACGGCGAGTCATACATGCGCTGGTCCAGGACGCGCATCTGTTTGCCAGAGCGCGGGTGCAGGTTCAAATCGGTGATCGCGCAGGGCACCACGCGCAATTCCAGCAACCCCTGATTGTTCAGTTGCCCGATGCCGGGATAGTGGGCGGCCAACGCTTCATGCAGTGCGCTGCCAATGAGGGCAGTATCGGTGGACGGGGTGGCGGGCACCCACTTCACCGTTACGAGGTCTTTGACACCCTCTTGCTCGATTACCAGCTGCCATTGATCGCTGCCAGCGACGCGCTGCACGATCAACAGGATTTCATCGATCAGCAACGACAATGTCCCTACCCGAACCCGTTGACTGTGGGCACTGCGCCCCTTGAGCGCGAATTTTCGCATCGGCGTGGCGCTTGGCTCACGCCAGCAAGCACGGTCACCCACGGGATAACGCAACAGCGGCATGAGCCGACGCGTGAGATTGGTGACCACCAGCAAACCGGTACGGTCACACTCTTCTATGACTTCGCCGGTGAGCTCATCGACAATTTCCAGCAGTGTGTGGGGTTCAAACGTCCGATGCTCTCCCAAGGCACAGTCACGGCTACTGGCCCCGATCAGGCCGGCATCGACGCTGGCGTAGCCGGCGGAGGCGATGCGCGCATTGGGGAGCACAGTCTTGAGAATGGCGATTTGCGCGGGGAACAGGCTTTCGCCGCCGTACAGCAACGTATCGACCCCGCATAGCACCCGTTGATGCCGATTCAGGTAGGCGGCAAATTGCAACAACTGGGCTGGTACGCCGGCCAGTACGTTGATCCGATGCTGATCAACTGCATCGGCCAGTACGTCCATGTCGACGTTGCCCGTGAAGGGAAACTCGCATATGGAGTGTGTGACGTGCGCCAGTGAGTCGTGGAAGAACACGAAGCTGGCGTAAAGGTCACCGGAAAAAAACAGATTGGCGACCCGGTCGCCGTCCTTCAGCTGAGAGGAAATACTCTGTGCGAAGGTGTTTACCAATGTCTGCCATTCATTGGAGGTATAGACACTAAGTTTGCCGTGGCTGGTCGAACCGCCGGTTTTAAACACCAAGCCGTCGTCGACTCTTCCCGTCAGCACCGGCCAATGATTCAAGTCGTGACTGTCTGCCCAGTATTCCTCCACATTTATGAATGGCAGTTCATTCAAGGCGACTTCTCGCGCGGGCAAGTGTTGCAGGTGTTTGCGGTAGAAGTTCGAGTGTTGCCTTATGAAAGGCACGAGTTGTTCAAGCGAATAAGTGGAATTCACGGGGTTCTCTTTTGATCAGGCGTGTCTACGGTTAAAAGACAGGGTGTTGCTAATCAGCGATCTATTTGTATTCGGTTATCAATAACCAAGGGTGTTTTGCCGCTGTGTTTATTTCTTGTGAAATCCGATTCTGCACATTCGTGAACTTCTATTGTTAAAAAACAATTGTTCACCGCGTTCGACAAGGCTTCATCGGTCAATAACGACTGGCGAACGTTGCCACTGTCTGAATCAACTAGAACCCGCAGCCGTTCCATTCCGTTTGGTGCATGGTCCAGCTGAATTTGAATCGGTTTGCCGACACTGTCCTGCAGCGCTGATGGCGAAATGAACTCTGTGCCTACCCGCAACAGCTTGCCGTGGCGCTGAAGCAATTCGAACCGCGGTGATTCAAGCCCGCAGGGGCAGGGCTCGGGCACCCAGCGACCGGTATCGCCTACGTCATACCGACGCACGTCCTGGCCTTGCCGCGCTCGGGATGTAAACAATAATCGTCCGACTTCATCGGCCTGAACCGGTACGTCCTGTTCGAGCTCCACGATTTCCAGATGCTGGGTGTCGCACATCAAATGAAACACCCCATTGGCCGTCACTGCGCAGGCATGCCCCAACGGGCCGGCATCGACCGAGCCATAAATCGCCGAGCGAATCTGCAACACCCCACAGCTTTCCATCAGGCGCAGGCTGGCCTCTGCCGGGTGTTCACCACCGAGAAACACTTTGTTGATGCCGCCGTATGTGCGAAGGCGTTCCTGTTCGTTGAAAAACAGGCGGTGCAAGGTGCTCGGCATGCCGATCAGCACGGTAATGCGGTGGTCCGCGATCATTTGCGCTATTTCGCTGAAGTCGTCATTGGGCGGTGCCCCCATCGGGAAATGGGTCACCTCCATCTGCTCAAGGACCTTGGTAAAACTGGAAAACCCGCCGTACAAGCCGCCGCCGTAAAACAGGTTCATCACCCGGTCCGTTGTCGGGTCGAGGCCGGCGGCAAACATACCGTCGGCGGCCGCGCGCATTTGCCGCTCGAAGTCGCGATAGCTGTACCCGGCCAAAGCCGGTGTGCCACTGCTGCCCCCCGAACGAAAATACAGCTGAGCCGCAGTACTGATGGGCTGGGCCGTGAACGCGCTTTTATCCATGATCGGCGTTTGGTTTAAAGGGGGGGCTGGTGGTGGCGTGTCGAGTGTTGCCCGGCCAGTCGCTGTTTCGGGTGGCAAGCTCACCGAGAGGCGGCGACTCAGGCGCGACAACGCGTAGACACCGTCATGCGGCTCGCCGGCGTAACCGTCATGAATGGACCCGCAGGGCGCAATGCGCGTGACCCCCGCGTTGACCAACGTACGTACCAGCTGTGGCGTTTGTGCGGGCGAGCAGATCAGCGCGCAACTCTGCAGCACGTTACGCCACGGCAGCAGCGTCTCGGCGATCACGTGGTGCGGCACGGGTTTAAGCATCAGCGTGCGGAACAGGGGCGATGGGGCCAGTGTTTGATCATGCTCCCAGATGATCCGCCAACCTGAGCCGTTCCAGACCTGGCCGGTCTTGTTTGCAAAGCACAGATCCAGTCGTGCCATGGCGCAGCGTGTGGTGATTTCCGAGGCTTCCTGGTCAGTTGGCACCAGGGCCGGCCACTGCGGAGCGCGGCGTTCGAACGCTTCAACCAGTTGCTGCCCCAGCCCCAGCAAAACCACCGGATCGTCACTGTCGACCAACAGCCATTGCGGGCTGGAACAGGCCTGTTGATCCAGGCTGCATACCTCATCCACCAGGATATCCAGCGCTGATGCAGTGGCCGCGTCTGGCGACAAGTAAGCGAAACTGATTCTGTGCCCCCAATCGATCCAGCGACACCCGGCGCGGAGGTGCTGGCGAATGGCTTTGAGGGACGCCTCGCCACCCCAGGCCGACACGCCGTCGGCGTGGGTACAGAGTTGAGGGATCTGTGCCGTGCTGACCGGCAGCACTGCCACGAAATCCGCCATCCTGTCGCTGGTGTCACACCGCACCAGCGCCGCCAGTAACCGGGCGGTCAATCCATCATCGCTGGAGCTGGGGCGGAGCCAGTTGATATTGCCGGCCAGCAGGCTCTCGACGATGGCGCAGAACGCCAGCAATGGTGCATTACCCGGCGTCACATGCACCACCAGCCCCAGCGGATGCCAGCTCTCAAAGCTTGCTTGCTGGTAATCGATACGCCTCAGCGAGCGCGGTTGCACGCCCAGTTCACGCTCAAGTTTTGTGCTGAGGGCACTGCGTTGGCAGAAGTCGATCAGCCCTTGGCGTTGCTCGTCGTCGAGGGGTAAATCAACTGTGCGTGCCTGCAATTGCAAGGCAAAACGAGTGGCGGTTTCGATCACGGTATCGCTGTCGATCGGCGAATCAAGCAGCCGCGGCAGTTGCTGGTGCAGCCGCTCAAGGGTTGCCTCAAGGGTGACAACGTCACGCAGTTGGCCATTGATCAAGTACATGTCATGCCTCTCCAATCAGTTCGGACGCGGCCATTGCACAGCTTCGGCTGGCGGTGGTTCCGGCGCGTCCATGCAGTTCAAACCAGTCGGTTGCCAGGCCGCACCCGCAGTTTGCGCCGGGGTGCAGTGTCGCCAGATCGCCCATCACCACGGCATGCGCCGGACTTGAAGAAATGTACGGCGACACGAATTCCAGCAAGCCGCGTTTGCCATAGGGCTGGACGCTGAAGTCGGCGGGATTGCGCACGAAAACCTTCGAATAAAC
Source organism: Pseudomonas sp. GW821-FHT10C09 (assembly GCF_059415465.1). Classification (NCBI taxonomy): domain Bacteria; kingdom Pseudomonadati; phylum Pseudomonadota; class Gammaproteobacteria; order Pseudomonadales; family Pseudomonadaceae; genus Pseudomonas; species Pseudomonas sp. GW821-FHT10C09. The sequence continues at coordinate 26,019 of NZ_JBWKNG010000001.1, read as the reverse complement.
CGGCACATGAAAATGCTGGTGAGCACATTGGACGTAAGGCACGGCGTGCTCTACGGCGCCGTAACCATCCCGACAGCGAGTCAGGTCGATACCCAGTTGGCGGTTGATCCGTTGATACAACCGGGACAGAGGAATTTCCTGCGCCGCCTGGGTTTTCCAGCCGCCCCCGAGAATCACCAATGACTCGGCCGGCAGTTTGAGGTCCGCCAGGCCGGTGTCTTCCATGTGTTGCAGCGTTTGGGAAAGGAACGCCGGAAATCCGAGAATGCGTACGGGCAAGCCTTCTTCGGCAAATTCCCGCAATGCGCGGACAACCCCGAACGGGTCGAACGCGTGCCCATTGCCAGTCAGGCGCAATCCGTAAACCACTCGATTGACCGGCGCATAGCTGCACAAGAACTGATCGGTGAAAGCAGTCCCAAGGGTAATGGCTGCTTCGGGTTCATAGCTCAGCAGCAAGTAGTTGCAGGGACTGCCTGGAGTGTCCCAGCCGTAGTGCCGGAAAATGTGGTTCACCATGCCTTGGGCGGCGGCCATGCTGCGCGTGTCATAACGCATGCGACTTTTTTGGCCGCTGGTGCCTGATGAAGTCAGCTCGAGCGCGTCCTCTCCCAAAGAACCCAGCAATAAATGGCGCTTGAAGTAGTTGGCAAAAATCGGCGGCAGTCTTGACCAGTCATTCATCGACTCCAACGCCTTGGTATCAATGCCATTCGCCTTGAGCCAGCGCTCATAGCCCGGCGTGTGTTGGCAATGCAACAGGCTGATTTCGCTCATCGCCCGATCAAACAGACCGTCTGGCACTGAATCCAGGCAATAGGGTTTCGTTAACGCGCAAAGCGCATCGGTATGGGGTAACTGGATCATCAGTAAACCTGTGCTTGGGGATCAGACGGGAAGTGCGACAGCGTTGCGGCGTAGAAAAAACCGCAAGGGCAACAGGCATAGGAGCCCTGCGATGCCCGCCATCAGGGCAAAGGATTCATGGCTATTACCGGCGCCGACTGCCGCGAGAATTGAGCCGCCGGCCCCCATGACAACGATCGAGATCATGCCGATCATGGCCGAGACCAGTCCTTTGCTGTCGTCGCTTGTAAACAACGCGAGGCGGTAGAGTGCGGCATTGCTCATGCCAAGGCCGACGGCGTAAAGCCCAAGGCAGCTGATCAGCAAGGGCGTCGAGACGCCGTAGGCACTGAGGATGACCAATGCGACGAGCCCGCCGCACAGCGGCCACAGTGCGTATCGAATCAGTTGGGGAATCTCGGTCTTGGCGATCAATCGATTGAGTATCAGATTGCCAAGAATGACCGCAGCAAACACCGGGATTTGCCACAGGCCGTACGTAAGCGACGACAGCCCCAGATTATGCATCAGCAACAGCGGCGCCAGCCCGATCCAGGCAATCAAGGGCAAACTCATGATGCCCAGCGCGACAGTGGCACTGAGGAATCGCGGATTACCGAGCAGTGCGGCATAACGGCGTACAGTGCCACCCCATTCAAACGGTACGGCCATCAGGCGTTGGCCGTCGTGGCGCAACGTGCCCACGGTTTCCGGCATGTACACGTAAAGTGCCAGCCAGACCAGCAAGCCGCTCATGCCCAGCAGTAGAAACAGTTCCCTCCAGGTCAGCCACTCCAGCAACAGGCTGCCCAACAGCGGGCCGAGCAGGGGAGAAAGCAGGGCGACATTTCCCAGCAGTGCCATGATTTTTACTGCGTCCGCTTCGCAGAATATTTCTTGCAATGCCGGGTAGCTGACGGCGATTACAAACCCCAATCCCATGCCCTGTATCAGGCGTAATCCATTGAACGCATAAATGCTTTGCGCACTGAATGCAGCAGCGCAGGCGAGGGCAAATAGTGCGCAACCGATGAGTAACATTTTGCGGCGGCCGAAGTGATCGGACAGTGGCCCGATAAGCCATTGCAAAAGAACGCCCCCCGCCAGATACAGGTTGAAAGCGAAAGGGATATGTTGCGCGCTGGCATTCAAGTCATGAGTGACGGTCAACATGGCGGGCATGATCATGTCGCTGGCCATGTAGGTCAGTAGTTCGAATAGTGTTATTGCGAAGCAAAAGCCAAGTAAATGATACGGGCTTATGTTTATCAAAGGCCTGTCCATGGGTTTCCTGTTTTTCGTTGCAAGTTGAATGACGGGCTTTGTTGTTTCGCGATAAGAATATTCATCGGGCAGGGGAAGCCCTAATGAACGATTGAGACTTTAAGTTTCAGTGTCTTGCATGATGTTTCGGCGTGTATTGAAGGGTGGGAGGAGTGAATAAGCGTGTGCGAAAATGCCCGCAACAGGGCGGGCATTAGTTAAGGGGTTATGAGATTTTTCCTACGAGCTAAAGTAAATAATGTATAGAGCTCGTGCCCATAAAAAGTTATCGATGCTCGTAATAGCCGGGCCCGCCACGGTCGTAGTGGTGGTCCCCATGCCAACCGCCGTGGGGGAAAATAATGCAGCCACTCAAGGCCAAAATTGCGATCAGGGGAATCAGCTGTGTGATTCGACGAAACATTTCGAAATCCTCATGGTTAACGCCGCTATGAAGCCAAATCTCTTCATCGGCTGTAACATGAGACCCCGTTTTCAGCGCGCCATCCCCGCAGAAAGGTAGGGGATTGGCATGCGTTCGGATACAAAGCGGATACATTTTCAGGTTCAGGAACTCGCAATGACTCAATCGCAACGTTTGAAATACTCGATTCTGATCTCCCTGGTCGTGCTGGGGATCATGTTCGGCCTTTCGTATCTGCAAAACGAAGGTGTCATCAGCGAGAAGCTGTTTCAGTACATCGCTATTGGCGTGGCGGTGATCGTGGTGGTGATCAACGGCGTGATGCGTCGCAAGGTCAAGCCTTGAGCGACGCATCCTGAACGGATGAATCGCGATGGAGCATGGCTACGGCGTGCGGATGCAGGCTGTAGCTTTTGTCCGGATTGAGCGTGATCACGCCTTCGCTGCACAAGCGTTTCAACACTTCCCGCACGCTGAGAAAGGACAACGGAATATCCAGGTCCAGCAAGTGGCTGTGCACGCCGCGCACGCCGAGGCTGCGTTCGCTTTCGGCGGCGACCAGCAAGGCATCAATGACTTTGAGGCGAATCAGGCTGGTGCGCAGGCCAAAGCTCTTGAGCAGCAATCGGATGCGCTCATTGCCATTGCGCTCGCCGCGCTCGAAAACACCGGAGCCCATGGCAGGGCCCGTTGGTGCATTGCTACCGTCCATTGGCAGTTGCGAGTTGTACATGCAAAAACTCCTTTTCCGAGCCGGCCAGAAAATGTGAAGGGGGCTCTTCAGTCATTTAGACGAACGAGCACGACAAATAATGAAGGCCCAAATGTAGAAAATTTGTCGGCAGCATGTGAGCAGCATGTGAGAAGGCCATTTGGAATGGCTTTGCGAGCCTAAATTTTTGTCTTTTGTTTCGTTCTTGAGAAAGGCGGGTGTTTGTCTTTTCGATCAGGAGCGAGTGTGATTATTTCCAGGCAGTTAACCAGGCTAAGCCTTGCGGGTTTGTTAGTGACGCTGAGTCTTGCGGCAAACGCTCGCAGTCAGCCAGAACAGGCGAGCGCTGACATTCGCCGCACCAGTTTCGGCGTGCCGCACATTCGTGCCGACAATGAGCGGGGGCTCGGTTATGGCATCGGGTACGCCTACGCTCAGGACAATCTGTGTTTGCTGGCCAACGAAATTGTCACCGTCAATGGTGAGCGTTCACGCTACTTCGGTCCGCAACAGCTGACCGTCGAAGAGCGCGAGAATCTGGTCAGCGACCTGTTTTTCACCTGGTTGAATACTCCTGAAGCCGTCGCCGGTTTCTGGCAGGCGCAAACGCCCGAAGTGCAGCAACTCATTGATGGATATGTCAGCGGCTACAACCGTTCGCTGGCAGAACACCGTGCTCAGGGTTTGCCGACGCAGTGTCAGGGGGCGTGGGTACGAGAGATTACCGCCCAGGATCTGGTCAAGCTCACCCGTCGACTGTTGGTCGAAGGCGGAGTAGGGCAGTTCGCCGAAGCGCTGGCCGGCGCTACACCGCCCAAAGCCGTCGCGCAGGTCCCTGCTGAGCCGCGGTCATTCCAGGTGGCTGACTCGAGAATGCAGCGGTTTGCTTTGGATCGCGGCAGTAATGCCGTGGCCGTCGGTAGCGAACGCTCGTTCAACGGTCGCGGGATGTTGCTGGCCAATCCGCATTTCCCTTGGGTTGGCGGAATGCGCTTCTATCAAATGCACCTGACGATTCCCGGCAAACTGGATGTGATGGGCGCTGCGCTGCCGGGATTACCGATGATCAATATCGGATTCAACCAGCACCTGGCCTGGACCCACACCGTGGATTCGTCCAAACATTTCACGCTGTATCGATTGCAGCTTGATCCGAAGGATCCGACCCGCTACCTGCTGGACGGCAAGTCCAAACCACTGCACAAACAAACCCTGACGGTGAAGGTGAAGCAACCCGATGGTCAGACCACACAGGTCGAGCACGTGGTGTACAGCTCGGAGTTTGGCCCGATTGTGCAATGGCCCGGAAAACTCGATTGGGACGCTCAGTACGCGTACAGCCTGCGCGACGCCAACCTGGATAACGACCGGGTCTTGCAGCAGTGGTATGCGATGAACCAGGCAACCAGTCTCAAGGATTTGCAAGCCTCGGTGCACACCCTTCAAGGCATCCCGTGGGTCAACACCCTGGCCGTGGATGACCAGGGGCAAACGCTGTACATGAACCTGTCGGTGGTGCCAAACGTCAGCGCCGAGAAACTGGCCAAGTGCAGCGATCCACGGGCCGGGTTGCAAATGATCATGCTCGACGGCTCCAACAGTGCCTGCGCCTGGGACATTGACCCGCAAGCGGCGCAAAAAGGCATTTATGCATCCGCCAAACTGCCGCAGTTGTCGCGCAAGGATTTTGTGCAGCACTCCAACGATTCAGCCTGGATGGCCAACCCGGCGCAACCGCTCACTGGGTTCTCACCACTGATCAGCCAGGAAGGCCAGCCGTTGGGCTTGCGTTCGCGTTTTGCACTGGATCGATTGGCCACGCTGAACAAGGCCGGACCTTTGACGGCGGCGGATTTGCAACGGATGGTGATGGACGATCAGGTGTACCTGGCCGCGCAGGTGATGCCGGATCTGCTGCAGTTCTGTGCGGGTGATCTTGGGGCTGATGCTGCGGCACTGAAGCCGTTGTGTGCCAGCCTAAAGGCGTGGGACCGCCGTGCGAATCTGGACAGCGGGCTGGGTTTTGTTCACTTCCAGAATGTCATGGAACCCTTGCAGCAAAATCCCGATATCTGGCGTGTGGCATTTGATCCCGAAAGTCCGCAAGACACTCCGCGAGGCCTGGCCATTGACCGGGCGGATGTCGCCAAGGCGCTTCGCGAGGCCATGCTCGCTTCGGTTGAACAGGTGAAAGCCCAGGGATTGAAGTCCGACGCACGTTGGGGTGATGTTCAGGTGGTCAGCAGCGGCGGCCAGCAAACGCCGATCCATGGCGGCCCCGGCACCTTGGGCATCTACAACGCCATTCAAAGCGTGCCGAGAACAGACGGCAAACTTGAAGTGGTCAGCGGCACGAGCTATCTGCAGGTAGTGACTTTCGATGACAAGGGGCCGCACGCTCAGGGTTTGCTGGCGTTCTCGTTGTCCAGCGATCCGGGCTCGAAGTATGCGCGGGACCAGACGCTGGCGTTTTCGAAGAAGCAGTTGAGTGTGCTGCCGTTTACCGAGCAGCAGATCACGTCAGACCCGCACTACCAGGCGCAGACGATTCGCGAGCAGGATGGAAAAGCCGGGACAGTGGCTGCGCAATAACAGCAAAGGTACCTGGAGCAACAAACGAAGGCCGCACCCCACAAGGGTCGCGGCCTTCAGCTTTTCGGGGTTTGTAGCGGAATGGAGTTGAGGACCGGATTGCCGTCCTTGTTGCGGGTCAGGTAAACCGGCAGCACTTTGGGCAAGGACGCCACCAGGTTGTTGAGTTCCTTGATGTTGTAGATACCGCCGAGACGGATCTGGCCGGTGCTGTGATCGGCCACCATCACCGGTTTGCTCAGGTAACGATTGATCAACGGCAGGGCATCGGTGAGTGCCAGGTTATCAAGCACCAGTTTGCCACTGCGCCAGGCCAGCGAATTATCGTTGGCGTAGGTCTGACTGATTTGTGGCGCGTAGTCGCCCTGTTTAAAGCGCGCCTGCATGGCCGGACCGAGACGTAGACCATCGCCGGGGAGGTCGTCGTTGCTGGTGACCAGCACCGACCCTTCAATCAGGTTCACGCGGACCTGGTCCTCATACATCCAGACGTTGAATCGGGTCCCGGTGACGCGGATCCTGCCACTGGCGGCCTTGACGACAAAAGGGTGAGTCGTGTCATGGCTGACGCTGAAGAAAGCTTCGCCTTTTTTCAGCGTCACCCGCCGCTGATCCTTGTAGTTGCTGAACGTCAGCTCACTGCCAAGATTCAGTTCAACCTGGCTGCCGTCGCTCAGGGTGACCTGACGGACCGTATCACTGGCTTCAAAGTGTTGGTATGAGTTGGGCAACCAACCCATGCTCCATCCACTGTACGCCGCCAACGGCAACGCCAGGGCGCACACCGCGGCGGCAATACCGACACTGCGCCAAGGCGTAGCGGATTTGAGGCGCGGACCGTGCTTGACGGCTTCAGGACGCGGCAGATCCCCGGCAACCTCCCAGATCTCCAGCATGGCCTCATATTCGAATGCATGCAGCGGATTGGCGTCATGCCATCGTTCGAACGCTACCCGTTCTTCAGCCGTGCAGTCGACGGCATGCAAGCGCATGCACCAATGCGCGGCGGCATCGGTGATCGCGTCATAGTCGTCTGGCGATAGAGAGTTGTCGGTCATTGACTCATCCTGATTTCCGGCATTCTAACCTTGCGAGCAAGTCTGCGAGAACAGTCGTCATGGCAATTAACCATCAAATCCGCGTTTTTTTCAGTTCAGGGCGTGCTGACGTGGAGTTGTCGTCCCAGATGACCAATGAGCCAAGCGATGCTGTCGGCGTTACCCAGCTGTACTTTCAGCCTGATCAGCGGGTCTTTCTTGAAGGTGTGGCGGGCCCCGCTCAGGTTTTCTGCGCCAGTCAACTCCAAAACACGATCTTTCACTCGTTCAGTGTCCTCATGAATGGAATGGCCCAATTCCTGCCATTCGCCGGTATCAGGGTCCAACGCCATGAATAGTTGGGTATAGGGCGTCTGTAGCGAAAGTGCGGTGCTTTGTATCGTCGACAACTCGTTTTTGAGGACATTGGCCACCGGGTTTGACGTGTTGAACAGATCAGTGAATGGGCGGCCGGGGTCGAGGTAGGAAATGTCTTCGGCGTTACACGCGATGTGTCCAAGCTCATGAATAATCGTCATCGCTCGGCTATGGGCGCCTATAGGGAATTGCGCATCGCTAAGGTACTGGCGGTAGTGGTCGAAGGTGGATGCGAAGAACTTTTCGGCAAGGTGGATTTTTTTCTTGGCATCGCTGGGAACGATGAAGGCGAATGTATGCTCCGCGCCTGCAATCAACCTGCCGATCACAAAACGATTGGAATCAGGTTTTCTGAGAGTTGGGTCCAGCAAGGCCGATAAAATCGCAGTCACGACTTTTTCAAGCAGCTCCACATGCGTGGGCAGTACTTGCGATACGCCCATAAAGTCGGCAACGAGCCGATGCACCGGGGTTTGTGTGCCGTCGGAAGTCTTGAGCAATTGCAGGTTTCGGAAACTGTTCCAGGCATAGGTGGTTGCCTGGTCCAGCGCTTCGTCGATCTGACGGGCCTTGTGCGGAAAAAGTTGTCGGATCCGTGGCATTCCACTGGCGTCGATGTTCATGCCTCCCCATACCGCCATAGCGGTATCCAACCGGTTTAAGAGGCTGAAGTGGGGCGGTTGAATTTCCCGGTCCAGGCTCCATTGTTTCGCCAGGTTCTGGCGCAGAACCGGACCACGGTTTTGGGGGGCTGCAATGCGCCAGCGAGTGCCATGCCTGGCAACGGGATACACTTTTCCTTCGATGGGGGCGTACAGTTTTCGGGTTTTTGGATGGGTATAGAGCCCAAGCGACGAGTCTGGTGTCAGTGAACCCAGATCGACATCGACGCCTTCATGGCGGCTAACCTGCGTGCGTTCGGCAGCGGTGATGTCGACGTCATGCCAGTGGAATCGGCGGGCGGGCACCTCCGGAACAGGCGCCTGGGGCGTTGAAGGCTCTGCAGTCTGATTCCCCAGCGATTGCCGTAACGTTGCCAGTTGAGCAATGCCGCTGATGAATGCCCTTATCGCCGCTCCCCACTTATGCGTCTGCAGGTCTTCAGCGGATTGCTTGATGTCACGATAACTACGCCAAACCGTTATGGGGTAGGTGAGTTTTCCCATGAAAAACGACAGGGCCTGGTGCAGATCTTCGCCCAGCACGTGCTTGATGGTCGCCCATTCCGTGTGTCTTTTGTCGTCGGACTGACAACCGAGCAATCGACCCAACAGCGCCGCGTTGTCATTGAACAGCTGGCTGAACAGGTGCCCCCTGATCGGATTGGACGCCAGTGTGACCTCGCTGGCGTGATTCCCGGACGACGCAGATGTAGCTCGTGTGCCGCGGTTGAGGGGGATGGCCATCCGCTGCTCCAGCAGAGTCCGGTCGGGCTGCGGCAGGTGGGTGAGAATCCAGTCGAGCAGCGGCCCTCGCGTTTTCAACTCTGCCAGCAGTTGCGCTTCGCTTGCATATTCCTTGACCCCGTGATGCGGGCTGTGTGGCGCGACCAGGACTTGGGGCGCCGTGCTATCAGTGGCCGAGCCGATCAGGTAAACCCCGGCAACCTTGATGGCCTGTGCCGGTTTGATTCCCAGGAACTCAAGCGGGCGAATGAGGGCGTGGGCACCGTCGACTGCCGCGCGGGCGATGGCGTCCGGCATGTCCATGATTTGCCGGACCAGATCAAACCCGGTTTCGCTCAGGCGTTCCTGCAATTTTTCGGTGTGGGCGTAATGCATCAGTTGCCAGGGCAATTGTCGGTAGAAGCGTTTGCGGCGGGCTGTATTGGCCGGGGTATCGGCAAGGGCCTCACTCAGTATTTTTTGCTGTTGCTCGCCTGTTTTCAGGTTTCGTATCAGGTCTTTGATGTAGCGTTCGTCCATCTCATCGGGAATCACGGTGCTATCAAGCGATTCCAGTGTGAATCGGGCCTGGTCCAGCGCCTTGAAAGGCGTCAATGCGAAATCGGTGAGAGTTTGCACACTGGGCGGTGCCGTTGGGCGCGCGCTGAGCTGGATCAGCACCTTGTCCGGGTCGATGTCGAAGGTGTCTGCCTTGAGTTGTTTTCCCAGTTCCACGTGAGCCGTCCGGTGCAGAGACCGCAGGCCCGTCAGGTAGTCCTCGTCGTCTTTGACGTTATCGAGGTATTGCTGCAGCAGTTCCCCGTGCAGCACCAGGTCTTTAATCGAGGCGTTGGCCAACCATGTCGGGAGTTTTTGTTGAGTCGTCAGGGACAAGGCAATGTCCGTCGCACGGCGTAATCCTGTCAGCGGCTGCCGTAACGCCACCAGGTTCAGCAGGTCGGCCAGTGGCGCGGTGGGGAGTGGCGTGGCCAATGCGCGAGTGATGCATGTCTGGTCGAGCTGGACATAGGGCTTTTGAAGGTGATCGAGAAAATGCCCGTGGATCTGTTGCAGCGGCGCCAACGTGTAACTTCTGTCGGGTAATCGCTCGCTACGGCCGAGGTTCTCCAGCAGTGTTAAACGCAACGTGTGGTCCTTCAGGCGATGATCCAGCGCGGCGCGTAATCGTGACAGTGACTCGAAGGCCTCAAATCCCAAGGCCGGCGTCCACAAGATGGTCTTGCCCGAATGCTTCGGGTCCAGGCCTCCTCGTTCAGTCACTACAAAACAACTGGCCAGTTGTAACGGGTCTGTAAGCCCGCTTGGCTGCAACGCCAGGGAAAATACGCCCGGCAAGAAACCGTTCAGCGCGGCTCGTTGCAAGTGAATCGGGCTGTCGAGCACGGTTTTGATGATGGCCTGTTCCGTCGCCCCCAGGGTCCGTGTGACCGTGCGCAGCTTCAGTTCTGTGCGCAATGCCGTTGACAGGGTGTGGGTGAAACTCGATTGCAGGTTCGCCACCGATGAACTGACCAGGCTTTGTGCCTGGGCAAGGGTGCGCAGCCCTGGGGGAATGGCCGGGTGTGTGTCCAGGAGTTGATCGAGCGCCTGTTTAACCGAATCAAGGCGCAGCAGACCTTCCTTTGCCGAATCGGCACGTACGGTCACCGGTTGCGCACTCCAGCGCAGGTCAACCCGAGTACTCCAGCGGCCGGCGGCATCGCAAGCCAGCAGCCGGTCGTCAAGCAGACCACGGACATCCAGCGCGTTATCAATCAAGGCATGAGGGGACAACGTGCCTTCGCTTTCACGGTAACGGCTCAAGGCATGGCTGAGGTTGTCCCGTTGCTTGCCGAGGATGCTGGCAATGACTTCTTCAAATACCGGCCCGGTGACGGAGCGGCCTTCAATCAAGCACTCATCGGGCGCCAAGGCCAGAAAGGTACTGCGTTCCTCCAGCGACATGAAGTTGAGCAACGTGTCCTCATGCCCTTCGCTTTTGAGCATTTGCAGCACGATTGTCTTCACTGCGGACAGCGTGTCGGTGGCTTCGATGCCGCGAGACGGGGTGTACAAAAAACCCAGCGTATCGGCGGCGCCAATTATCAGCGCCGACGCCAGTTCCGCGTAGTGCTTGAAGGGGGCGGTGACCCGCACTTTTTCGACGCGCAACGCAGCGTCGGTTGAGGCGCTGCTGACTTTCTTCAGTTGCAGGTATTCCTGCGTCGTTAACGTGCCGTCCTGGCGCTGAAGTAGAAGCTTGAGGTGAAACGTATCGCGCAAGCCCTCGGTGAAATACGCCCGACGTGACCGTCCGATACTCATATCCGTGTTCCAGAACACGTCGAGCTGGCTGTGCAAGTGCGGCGTGAAGCTTTGGGCGATCTCTTTTACCGCGCTTTCCCAGGCGAGGTTATCGGCGTCGCTGCTCACACCGTGCCCTGGGTGGGCGAACACTCTGGAGTCGCCCGCGGGCCACTGGTTGGCCAGGTAAAAGTGGAGGAGGGCATCACTGAGTGAGCGCTCGGCAATTGTGTGATGGTATTCACCTTCGTTGAAGGGGGACGCCGTCCTGACAAAACTCTTCAGTCGAGTGAGGCGCTGGTCCAAACCGGGAAACGGCTTGTGCAATGCGTTTTTCAGCGAGTCATCCAGCATTGATTGCAACGTCGGCATCTTGAGCAGTTCGCCCATCATCGTGCTGATATTCAGCGCCTGATTGTGTTCAAGCCGGGTTTGCTGATCCTGGAACACTGCACCGGCGATTTCTGTTGTGGACAGGTCAGGTGTCGCGGTGGCGGATAGCGCGTTGCGTTGTTCGATAGAGAGAAAGCGCAACAACTCCTGTTTGCCCGTGTCCGACGCCAGCCATTCCTTGAGTTTGCTTTTGAGATCGTCCATGTCAGCAAACTTGATCAAGCCTTTCCATGGTGTGTAAAGCGTGACCTCGCCATCGTCCGGGCGGCTCATGGCAAACGCGCCGGCCAATGGAATATCCGGCGTGCCTGGACTGTTCAGTAGCAGCAGGTAAACGTACATCGGTTCTTTTTGCGCGGTGCGGGCGACTTCGGTCGCCAGATACACGTTCTTTAACCATTTCAGGTCGGCAAGGGTAAAGCTCAGGGCTTTTTCCCGGGCACCGGGCTGCCGCAGATTGGAGGCGCGTTCTGCCTCGTCGAAAAAATAGGGCGTTGAGGGATCGGTCATGGTTTTCCTCGATGTATGGGGTGGAGGAAAAACGGTACGGTCATCAGAAGGCTGGCGTGCGGTACATATTGCTTGAGCCGATCGGGTGGCTCAGGCTTGACAGGACGCCGGTAGAGCAGCGCTTAATCGGCGACTCTTTTGGGTTGCCCTGCAACCTTGTTTCACCCTGTTGCCCGTACTCAATAATAAAACTGGAGCTTCAGATGACCGCATCGCCCGAAATGGCCGTCAGTTCGAACACCCAAACGCTCGATTTCGACGCGCTCGTTCAATTGCTCGAACAGATTTTCCTGCGTCATGGCACCTCTGCCGACGTCGCCAGAACCCTGGCCCTCAACTGTGCCGGCGCCGAGCGCGACGGCGCTCACAGCCATGGCGTGTTCCGCGTTCCCGGTTATGTCTCGACGCTGAACAGCGGCTGGGTCAATGGCCAGGCTGTGCCGGTGGTCGAAGACGTGGCCTCAGGGTTCGTCCGGGTCGACGCTGGCAATGGTTTCGCCCAGCCCGCCCTGGCGGCCGCACGTTCCCTGTTGGTGGAAAAGGCGCGCAGCGCCGGCATCGCGGTGCTGGCGATTCGCAACTCGCACCATTTCGCCGCTTTGTGGCCGGACGTCGAGCCCTTTGCCTACGAAGGGCTGGTGGCGCTGAGCGTGGTCAACAGCATGACCTGCGTGGTGCCGCACGGCGCTGATCGTCCGTTGTTCGGCACCAACCCGATCGCGTTCGCCGCCCCGCGCGCGGATGGCGAGCCGATTGTCTTTGACCTGGCTACCAGCGCCATTGCCCATGGCGATGTGCAGATCGCGGCTCGCAAGGGCGAACGCTTGCCGGCAGGCATGGGCGTGGACAGCCTTGGCCAGCCGACGCAGGACCCGAAAGCGATTCTCGAAGGCGGTGCACTGCTGCCGTTTGGCGGGCACAAGGGTTCCGCCTTGTCGATGATGGTGGAACTGTTGGCGGCGGCGCTGACCGGCGGCAACTTTTCCTTTGAGTTTGACTGGTCGAACCATCCGGGCGCGAAAACCCCATGGACCGGTCAACTGTTGATCGTCATCGACCCAAGCAAGGCCGCCGGGCAAAACTTTGCCGAGCGCAGTCAGGAGCTGGTGCGGCAGATGCACGGCGTGGGGCTCAAGCGTTTGCCGGGTGATCGGCGCCATTCGCAACGGGCCAAGTCCGCTACTCAAGGCATTGCGCTGGACGCCGAGACTCTGGCGAACTTGCGGGCTCTCGCGCAGTAATCAGCCACCTTGTAGCAGGCATGAAAAAGGCGAGCCAAATGGCTCGCCTTTTTGCTGTGCGAAGCGGGGGAGGCTTAACGCCGACCCAGCAACAACCCGACCACCAGACCGAAACCGGCAGAGATGGCCACGGTTTGCCATGGATGACCGCCGATGTAGGTTTCGGTGGCTTCGACGGCGGGTTTTGTCCGGTCACGCACGCTGTTGACCGAGTCCCGTGCCTGCTGGAGTTTCAAGGCGATTTGCTCACGCAGGGTTTCTGCTTCCTCGCCGACCAGGGCGGCGCTGCTGTTCAGCAGTTTTTCCGATTCTTCAATCAGCGTGGTCAGCTCGCTGAATGCCAGATCCTTGATTTGGTCTTCGGCGACTTGTGCAGCGGTTTTCCGAGCCATTGAGGTACTCCTTGCAGGTAAGTAGGCAGTGAACAATGGAGTCTGGCGCGGGTGAAAAAGTTGCAGTGGATTTTCCCGTCGACCCTGCCGGGCAGAAAATTCCTGAGTCGGACATTTCGTCCTACAGTGTAAGATGTCGCCTATTTTACGCAGCAGGAAATTCCCATGAGCTTCAATCTGGCCGACAAACCCCTCGCCGAGCGCGCGGCGCTGGAAGATGAAAAATCCCGTCTGTTCGACCTCTGGCAAAGCAACCTGGGCAAATCCAAGGGTGAGGCCGCGCGATTGTTCGGCGAGCGCGCCAAGCGCAAAGGCAAGTGGGCTGAATGGGTCCGCGCCGAACTCGACGCGATGTCGCCGCCGGAATACGCCAACATGGTGCGCAGTGAAGTCAATCGCCTCATGGCGGCCAACAAGTAAGACCGGCCTTCAGGCGAAACACGCAACAATCGCCTCGCGCACTTTCAACACCACCGGGTCGAGTTGGGTGCTGGTACGCCAGCCCAATTCGATCGGGTATCGCGGCAAGTCCAGAGGGCAGGGCAGCAACGCCAGTCCACTGAGCGTCGCGATGCTTTGCGCGGCATGCGCCGGAATGGTCGCCACCGCCTGACTGCCCTTGAGCAGATACGGCAGCGCGGCAAAGTGGGTAGTCGACGCACACACCCGACGACTCAGCCCCAACGCCGCCAATCCTTCATCGGTGATGCCGATAAATCCGCCTGAAGACACCAAAATGTGCTCGCGAGCGACGAACGCTTCAAGGCTGATGGTTTGTTGGCCTTCGGCCAGGCTGGCGCGATCCACCAGGCACAGGTATCCGCCTTCTCCCAACACCTGACGGCTGAGCAAACGCTCGGCAAATCCGCCGGCGGTAATCGCCAGATCAATGCTGCGCTCCATCAAGGCGTGGGCGACGATCTGGCTGTGGGTTTGCCGGAAGATCAGCCGCAACTTCGGTGCAGTCCGCGCAATTTCTTCGATCAATTGCCGGCCGTAGGCGATCTCGAAATCGTCCGACATGCCCACCGACACTGAGCGGCCGTCGTACTGATGAGCCGCCGGATCGACCATCGCCAGGCTCTGGCGGCATTTGTTCAGTGCATCGCTGACCACCGGTTTCAATTGATTGGCCTTCAGCGTCGGTGCCAGTCCACGGCCGGTGCGCACGAACAGCTGATCGCCATACACTTCGCGCAGCCTGCGCAATGCGGCACTGACCGCTGACTGCGTCACGCCCAGACGCAGGGCCGCACGGCTGGCGCTGCACTCTTCATGCAGGGCTTCGAAGACTTTGAGCAGGTTGAGGTCGACGGTGGCGATATTCATAGTGTTCATATCATTCAGCAGTGAATCGGGCTTTATTCATGATCCCGTGGCGCCGGAGAATGAGCAATACCTGATGCCAATGGAGTCACTGCGATGCCCAAGTCAATCGTTGCCGCGCTGCAAATCGGCGCCTTGCCCGGTGGCAAGGCCGACACCCTGGAACAGATTCTGTCCTGGGAAAACGCCATAACCGAATCCGGCGCCCAATTAGTAGTGATGCCCGAAGCGTTACTCGGCGGTTACCCCAAGGGCGAAGGGTTTGGCACGCAACTGGGTTATCGCCTGCCGGAGGGGCGTGAAGCGTTTGCCCGATATTTCGCCAATGCCATCGATGTGCCAGGCGCCGAGACGCAAGCCCTGGCCGGGTTGTCGGCGCGTACCGGGGCCAACCTGGTGATCGGCGTCATCGAACGCGCTGGCAGTACGCTGCATTGCACGGCGCTTATTTTCGACCCGCAGGCCGGTTTGATCGCCAAGCACCGCAAGCTGATGCCCACCGGCACCGAGCGGTTGATCTGGGGCAAGGGCGATGGCTCGACGTTGCCGGTGATCGACAGCCAGGTCGGGCGGATCGGCGCGGTGATTTGCTGGGAAAACATGATGCCGCTGTTGCGCACGGCGATGTACGCCAAGGGCATTGAAGTTTGGTGTGCGCCGACCGTGGACGAGCGCGAGATGTGGCAGGTCAGCATGCGTCACATCGCCCACGAAGGACGCTGCTTTGTGGTCAGCGCCTGCCAGGTCCAGGACTCACCGCAGGCCTTGGGTGTGGAGATTGCCAATTGGCCGGCGGAGCGGCCGTTGATTGCGGGGGGCAGTGTGATTGTCGGGCCGATGGGTGACATTCTGGCCGGGCCGTTGCGCGATGGCGTGGGGCTGCTTACGGCGGAAATCGACACGGACGATTTGATTCGTGCGCGGTATGACTACGACGTGGTCGGGCACTATGCGCGGCCGGATGTGTTTGAGCTGACGGTGGATGAACGCGCCAAACCCGGCGTCCGCTTCAACACATAACCCTGTGGTGATTATGATTGCGGGGGCTGCCTAGGGACTGCGATCGCTCCCGGCAGGCTGAGTTTGCCGGTATCGGTGAAACGCATCGTGCCAAACAACCCGCCAGCCAGTTTGCCGCGCAGCACATACGGCAAATCATTCAGCGATTGCGTCTGGCTCAGGCCAAGGGTTTGGCGCAGTACCGAAAATGCCGAAACGCTGACCGGCACCGTCAGCACTGTTTCAGAGAAGCGCGCAATCGATCCCGACTGATCGCTCACCCCTGAAGCCAGCGGCTGTCCATTGACCTCCAGGTCCAGCGCCACGCCGTTGTAGTCGATGGAGCTGTCATTTGGGTTCTGCACGCGGATTTTCACCGCAAAACGAATTTCCATGCCCTGGCTTTGCAGCGGCTCGATGCCGACCACATTGACGTTCAACGGATCACGATTCGGAAACAGGGCGCAGGCGCTCAACGACAGTAAAAGTACAGAAAGCAGGACGGCGTGGACGCTGCGCATGAAAAGACTCTCGAAAAGAAAAGGGCTGAACCGCTCAAGGCTCAACCTTTAAGCCTTACGGACGGTTCAACTGTGCGACAGCCCCAGGCGTTGCGGGTTCAGCCTTGGCCGGCACATCGGGGTTTTCCATGACCTGCAGGATCGAGGCTTCCGGATCGAAATCGTCTTCTTCCAGCGCCATGAACTCCTCGGGCAGGAAGATGTTCAGCACGATAGCGCACAACGCCCCGACGGTAATCGGCGATTCGAAAATGTTGTGCAGCGCCAGCGGCAATTCGCGCAACACCTCAGGCACCGCCGCGACGCCCAGGCCCAGGCCGAGGGAAATCGCCACGATCAGCATGTTGCGTCGATGCAGGCCGGCTTCGGCGAGGATCTTGATCCCGGCCACCGCCACGGTGCCGAACATCACCAGTTCGGCGCCGCCAAGCACCGGTTTTGGCATCAGTTGCAGCACCGCGCCGATCATCGGGAACAACCCCAGCAGCACCAGCAGACCGGCGATGAAGAACGCCACGTAGCGACTGGCCACGCCGGTGAGCTGGATCACGCCGTTGTTCTGCGCAAACGTGACCATCGGCATGCTGTTGAACACGGCCGCCATGGCGGAGTTGAGGCCGTCGGCGAGCAGGCCGGATTTGATTCGGCGAATGTAGATCGGGCCTTTGACCGGTTGCCGGGAAATCATCGAGTTGGCGGTCAGGTCGCCAGCCGCTTCCAGTGGCGACACGAGGAAAATCACCGCGATCGGCACAAACGCGACCCAGTCGAAGTTGAAACCGTACTTGAACGGGACCGGCACGCTCATCAACGGGACTTCGGGCAGGCTGGCGAAATTGACGTCGCCCATCAGCCAGGCCACGACATAACCCAGGGTCAGGCCGATGACGATGGCCCCGAGGCGCAGAAAGGGCACGTCGACCCGGTTCAGCAGCACAATCGTGCCGAGCACCAACGCCGCCAGCGCCAGATGACTGGCCGCGCCGAGGTCCGCCGCACCGAAGCCGCCGGCGATGTCGGTCATGGCGACTTTGATCAGCGACAGGCCCATTAACGTGATGATCGTGCCGGTGACCACCGGGGTGATCAGCATCCGCAGTTTGCCGATGAACTGGCTCAACGCGACTTCAATGAACGCCGCAAAAAAGCACACGCCAAAGATCGTCGAGAGGATTTCATCAGTGCCGCCACCCCGAGCCTTGACCATGAACCCGGCGCTGAGAATCACACTGATGAACGAAAAACTGGTGCCTTGCAGACACAGCAAACCAGAGCCGACCGGGCCAAAGCGCCGGGCTTGAACAAAGGTGCCCAGGCCGGAAACGAACAACGCCATGCTGATCAGGTACGGTATTTCGCTTTGCAGGCCGAGGGCGCCGCCCATGATCAGGGTCGGGGTGATGATGCCGACAAAACTTGCCAATACATGCTGCAGGGCGGCGAAGACGGTGGCGGTCAGGTGAGGGCGGTCGTTGAGGCCGTAAATCAGGTCGTTGTTGCGCAAAACGGGGGCTTTTTCAGAGGCGGTCATGGTGGGTTGCAAGCCAAACGGCGGGCCGGGTCAGAAAATGGAGGCGCAGGATGCCAGCAGTGGGCACCGAGGGCAAACGATACAGCGGTCATGTATACAGACCTGTGGCGAGGGGGCAAGCCCCCTCGCCACATTTGACTTCAGGCGAATGCCGCGAGCAGATCCTCTTCAAACGCTTTCTGCGCATCCCCCGGCACCTGAGCGCGATGCCGCGCCAAATGAAACGCCACCTCAAAACTCATCTCGCCCTCACGCACGGCACGTAACAAGCCTTTGTCTTCCCAGCTGCGGGCAAAGTGATTGGGCAAGTAGCCGACATGCTTGCCAGACAGAATGAAGGCGAGGGTGCCCTCGACCTGCTCCGAGCGCGCCGAACATAATTTGCCCTGGAACGGCTCGTCACTGCGCAGGAAACGGTAAGGGTGATCGACCCGGTCGCAGGCTTGCAGCGCTTCGTCGTTCGGCGTGTCGTCGGTGAACAATGGGTGACCGGGGGCGCAATACAGGTGCTGGGTTTCAGTGAACAGCTCACGATAGTCAAACGCGTTTTGCACCTGGGAGAAATACCCGATGGCCAGGTCCAGCCGTTGTTGCAGCAGCAAGCGTTCCATTTCACCGGGCATGGCACTGATGAGTTCGATGCGCACTGACTCGTCCCGTTCGCGAAAACGCCGGATCGCGTCCGCCACCTGTTGCAGCACCGATTGATCAAGGGCTTCGGACAAACCAAGGCGCACTTCGCCAATCAATCTGCCGGCCACACCGTTGGATTGATGTCGAAATGCTTCGATGGACTCAAACAGTCCGCGCGTCGCGGTCAACAGCTGCTCGCCCTTGGGCGTGATCTTGAATCCGCCCTTGCCGCGACTGCACAGGCGATAACCGAGCCGGGTTTCCAGCTTGGCCATTTGCTGGCTGATGCTGGACTGGCTCAGGCCCAACTCACCCTGGGCCGCGCTGAAGCCGCCGCACTCGACCACGCGAACAAACAGGCGCAGCAGTTGCAGGTCGAGGTCGTGAAGTTGCCCGAGCATCAAACATTACTCCGCCATAAAGTCAGGTTAATAAACTTGATATTTCGTCAATGTAACCGAGCGCGCAACCTGCAACCACTTCCTCTGGTCAGGTGTTCGTCATGGCTCCCATGTTCAAGCTGTGTTTCCCCGCGTTGTGCCTCGCCATGGCGGTGTCGGCTCAGGCGCAGGAAAAGACCGTCAACCTCTACAGTTGGGCCGACTACGTGGCGCCCGAAACCTTGCAGGCGTTCGAAAAGGAAACCGGGATTCACGTGCGCTACGACACGTTCGATTCTTCGGAAGTGCTGGAAACCAAACTGCTGACGGGCGGCAGCGGCTATGACGTGGTGGTGCCGTCGTCCAGCGTGCTCGCCCGTGGTCTGGCGGCGGGCGCACTGAAGGAAATTTCCCACGAGGGACTCAAGGGTTACGCCAATCTCGATCCGGACCTGTTGGAAAAACTGGCTGCCGTCGATCCAGGCAATCGCTATGGCGTGCCGTATACCTGGGGCACGCTGGGTTTGGGGATGAACGTCGAAGCGGTGCAGAAACGTCTGCCGAATGTGCCGCTCAACAGCCTCGACCTGCTGTTCAAACCGGAATACGCCAGCAAACTGAAAGACTGCGGCATCGCGATTCTCGATTCGCCGCAGGAAGTGATTGGCCTGGCGCTGCACTATCTGGGTAAAGATCCCTACAGCACCGACAAGGCTGATCTGACAGCCGCCGAGGCGTTGTTGCATCAGTTGCAGCCGAATGTGCTGTACGTCGCCACCGGCCGGCAGATCAGCGATCTGGCCAATGGCAGTGTGTGCCTGGCGCTGACGTACAACGGTGACGCGAGCATGGCCGCTGATCAGGCGCGCAAGGCCAACAAGCCGTTTGAGGTTGCCTACCGGATTCCCAAGGAAGGCACGCTGGTCTGGCAGGACAACCTGGCGATCCCCAAGGACGCGCCGCACCCCGAAGAAGCCCGGGCCTTCATCGAGTTCATGTTGCGCCCCGAATCCGTCGCGGCGCTGACCAACACGTTGTTTTTCGCAACGGCCAACCAGGCGGCAACCCCGCTGGTGGATGAAGCCGTGCGCACCGACCCGGACATCTTTCCACTGCCCGACATGCGCGCACGCCTGTACGCCGACCAAAGCATGAGCCTCAAGGACCTGCGTTCGCGCACGCGCCTGTGGACCACCTTCCGTAGCCGCCAATAATTAAAAAGGAGATCACCATGGACGTCCCGATGCAAAACGATCAGGCCATGACCCGCGACAGCCTATACGGGACTGCCGCCGAAAGTACCTACGCCGGTATCACCAGTTTCATGCGCCGTCGCTACAGCCGCGACTTGCGCGGTGTTGATGTCGCGGTCAGCGGTGTGCCGTTCGACACCGCCACCAGCAACCGTCCCGGCGCACGTTTCGGGCCACGGGGGATTCGCGCCGCGTCCACCGGCATTGCCTGGGAACGCCACTGGCCGTGGACGTTTGATCCGTTCGATCATTTGGCCGTAATCGACTATGGCGATTGCGACTTCGATTACGGTTCGCCGCACACGATTCCGGAAAGCATCGAAGCCCATGCCGAGCACATCCTGAACAGCGGCAGCGCGATGCTGACCTTCGGCGGCGACCACTTTATTACCTATCCGCTGCTCAAGGCTCATGCGCGTAAACATGGAGCGTTGTCGCTGATCCATTTTGACGCCCACAGCGACACCTGGCCGGACGAAGGGGGCAAGCGGGTCGACCACGGCACCATGTTCTGGCACGCGGCGAAGGAAGGGCTGGTGGATCCGTCGCGTTCGGTGCAGATCGGTTTGCGCACCACCAATGACGACCACCAGGGTTTCCAGGTGCTGGATGCGCGGCAGGTGCATCGCCAGGGTTGCGAGGCGATTGTCGAAGCGATCCGGGCGAGGGTAGGGGATAACCCGGTGTACCTGACGTTCGACATCGATTGCCTCGACCCGGCTTTTGCACCCGGCACCGGGACACCGGTTTGCGGGGGCTTGAGCACCGTGCAGGCGCTGGAGATTCTGGGTGGGTTGCGCGGGATCAATCTGGTGGGCATGGACGTGGTGGAAGTCGCGCCGGCCTATGACCACGCGGACATTACCTCACTGGCGGCGGCGACCTTGGCCATGGAAATGCTGTGCCTCTATGCCGCCCGCCACAAGGTCGACCGGTAAACACCGTAAACCTGTAGGAGCGAGCCTGCTCGCGAAGAGGCCATCACATTCAATATTGATGTTGAATGTCAGTCCGCCTTCGCGAGCAGGCTCGCTCCCACAGTTTTGATAGGTGTCAGGCGACGGGAATGATCGGCTGGTCGAGGGTCTGGTCACCGCTAAACCGAGAGAAAGAGCCAGCAAGCGTTTCATGCGGCACGCCTTTGCCCACATCGCTGGCGCCATCGAGTCGCGACAATTGATCCGCGCTCAGTTGCACGTTCAGTGCCCCCAGCGTCGCATCCAGTTGCTCACGGGTGCGCGAGCCTAGAATCGGAATCAGCGCGGTGGTCGAGCGCTGGGCTTTTGCCCGCAACCAGGCAATGGCCACGTGCGTCGCGCTCGCCTCCAGTTCGGCTGCAACGGCGAGCAACGTGTCAAGAATGGCGGTTTCCCGGGCGCCTTTTTCCGCATGAATCAACATGCCGAGTTTGGACGCGCGATTGTCGCCATCGTTGGAGCGGTACTTGCCAGTGAGAAAGCCGCCACCCAATGGCGACCATAATGTCGCGGCCAGGCCCAAGGCTTCGGCCATCGGCAGTTGTTCACGTTCGGCAGTGCGTTCAGCCAGGCTGTATTCCACCTGAAGCGCTGCAATCGGCGAAAAACCACGCACCTCGGCCAACAGGTCGGCACGGGCGATACGCCACGCGGGGAAGTTCGACAGCCCCGCGTAATGGATCTTGCCGGCGCGCACCAGATCATCGAAGCCGCGCAGGATTTCTTCCATTGGCGTCACGCCATCGCTCATGTGCGCCCAGAACAGGTCAAGGTGATCGGTCTTGAGCCGGGTCAGGCTTTCTTCCACGGCGCGAACCATGTTTTTGCGGTTGTTACCGGTGTGAGAAATGCTCGCGGACGGCGTCGTCCCCAAGGTGTACTTGGTGGCGATGACCAGGCGATCGCGCTCTGTCGCGATAAATTCGCTGAGCATGACTTCCGACTGACCGGCCTGATAACCGTTGGCGGTGTCGATGAAATTACCACCGGCCTCCAGATAGCCATCGAAAATACGCTTGGCTTCGTCACGCTCGGCGCCATGTCCCCAACCCGTGCCGAAATTGCCGGCGCCCAGCGCCAGTTCCGAAACCCGCAAGCCGGTTTTGCGGCCGAACACTTTGTAATGCATGGAGTGACTCCTGAGAAAAGACGCCGGAATTGAATATAGATGTCTAGCAACATGTATTTAATATGATGCCGATAATCTATGCCGTCAATCCGCTTTTTCTGAAGTGGCAAAACAGGCGACCACCGGGACCCTTCGCTGCTGCCACTTTCTGACAGGGGCCTCTGCTAAGCTCCGACAATTCAGCTCCGACAACTAAGCTCCGACAACTTTTTCAGACAGGACCGGCCCATCGTGTCGCGTACCACTCGTTTACTCACATTGTTGCAAGTGCTGCGGGGCAAGAGTCGTCCGGTGACGGCCGCAACGCTTGCCACTGAACTGGAGATTTCCGAGCGCACGCTGTACCGCGACATCGCCGAACTGACCGCGCTCGGCGCACCGATCTTCGGTGAAGCGGGGGTTGGTTATGTGCTGCGCAGCGGTCTGTTTCTGCCGCCCTTGATGCTCAATGCCGACGAGACCGAAGCCATCGTCTTGGGGTGCGCTACGTCGATCAGCGCGGCGACGAAGTGTTGAGCAAAGCGGCAACCAACGCTTTGGCCAAGATTGCCGCCGTGTTGGCCCCTGAAGCCCAGGACGCGTTGCGCAACCCGACAGTGCTGCCGGGGCCGCCCGGTTATGGTTATCCGGAAAATGTGGTGCCTTTGAGCGTGATTCGCCAAGCCATCCGCGACCAGTCCAGGTTGAGCATAGACTACGCAGACGCCAACAAGGTGCCCAGCCAGCGGCTGATCTGGCCATTGGCGCTGGGCTTTCTCAACGAGGTGCGGATAGTTGTCGCCTGGTGCGAATTGCGCAGTGCCTATCGCACTTTCCGCACCGACCGGATTTTGGCCGCCAATGAGCAGGGTGAGCGTTATCCGGGGCGGCGCAGCGACTTGTTACGGGTCTGGCGCAAACAGATGCAACTGGATGAAGCGGGGCGTTTCACTCCTGACAAGAATTGACACAGGCTTGTCTTAACATGGTTGCAGAATCAATAAACAAGGAGCCGCAACCATGTCCAGTCCCGCCTCTTCACTGGCCCCCGCCATTGCCGCCTACATTGCCGCTGCCAATGCTCGCGACACCTCCAGGGTCGCCAGTTTTTTCGCCGAGGATGCCAATGTGTTCGATGAGGGCCAGCACCAGATTGGCACCCGCGCAATCGCCCAATGGATGGAAGACACCGCACAGCGCTATCAGCCCCGGGTCGAGGTGCTGGATGTTCAACAGCGCACCGGCAAGGTGCTGGTGCACAACCTGATCTCCGGCACCTTTCCCGGCAGCCCGCTGGAACTGCGCTACATGTTCCGCCTCAACGAACAAGGCAAGATCGCCCGCCTGGACATCTCGCTCTGAGCCGAGGGCATGGCATACTCCCGCGCATGAATGTCGACTCTCCGTTAAGCGCCTGGCAACACGCCATTGAAACCAAGGGTTTCGTCCAGGACGAAGCTCAGGAGCACGCCGTGTGGGCGCTGCAAAAATGCCACGAGGCCTTGCATGAAGGGCGAACGCCGGTCACCGGCGTTTACCTGTGGGGACCGGTCGGGCGGGGCAAGACCTGGTTGATGGATCAGTTCTATCAAACCCTGCGCGTGCCGGCCCGGCGTCAGCATTTCCACCATTTCATGGGCTGGGTGCACCAGCGCTCGTTTCAACTGACCGGCACCGCCGACCCCTTGAAGGCGTTGGCGCGGGAGTTGAGTGAGGAAGTGCGCGTCCTGTGTTTCGACGAGTTGTTCGTCAACGATATCGGTGACGCAATCATTCTCGGGCGCTTGTTTCAGGTGATGTTCGAGCAAGGCGTGGTGGTGGTGTGTACTTCCAACTTGCCACCGGATCAGCTCTACGCCGAGGGCTTCAATCGCGACCGCTTCATGCCCGCGATCGAGGCGATCAAGCGGCACATGCAGGTGATCGCGGTGGAGGGTGGCGAAGACCATCGCCTGCATCCGGGGACCGCGTTGCAGCGCTATTGGGTGAGCGATGCCGCGCATCCCGATGCACTGGGCGACGTGTTCAAGGCCCTGACCGTGGGCCAGTCCGTGTCCAGCGACCCGGTGACCGTCGGCTACCGTCACGTCAATGTCCTGCAGGCCAGCGCCGGCGTGCTGTGGTGCCGTTATGCCGACCTGTGCGAGCAACCTTTTTCGGCCATGGACTTCATGGCCCTGTGCGACACCTACAGCGCTATTCTGTTGAGTGAGGTGCCGAACCTCAGCGCGCAAAAACGCAAAGGGCGCATCGCTCGAGGCACCGAAGACGCCGCCGAGCACGTCGTAGCGGGAGACCGCGAGCTACCGCAACTGTCGGTACACGACGATGGCGTACGGCGTTTCATCGCGCTGGTGGACGAGTGTTACGACCGCAAAGTGCCGCTGTACCTCGAAGCGCAGGTGCCGATGGAGGCCTTGTACACCGAGGGTTATCTGGAATTCCCGTTCCGCCGCACGTTAAGCCGTTTGAAGGAAATGCAGCTGCAACGCTTTGCTGAAGCCTGATTTAGGGAGCCGCGAACATGAATCAGCCTCTGTCTCACCATTTGCTGACCATGGCTTATCAAAACGCCTGGGCCAATTACCGGCTCGCCAAGGCCTGGAACCAGTTGACCCCAGCCGAGCTGGCGGCCCCGCGAGTCAGTTTCTTCCCCAGCCTCGTTGCCACCCTCAATCACATCCTGACCTGCGACTGGTTCTACGTGGACGCACTGGAGCGCGAGTTGCGCGGTGATGATCCGCACCCCGATTGCTACGTTTTTTTCAAGGATGACGAACCGTTCAGCGTCGGCGCTGACCTCAAGCGCGAGCAATCGCTGGTGGACAATCGGTTGATCGCCTACTGCGAGCAATTGCGCGATGCCGACCTTGGGCGAATTGTCACCATCGCCCGGGACACGCCACAACATGACAGCCGTTTGCGTCTGCTGTCCCATTTGTTCGAACACCAGCTTCATCACCGCGGCCAGGTCCATGCCATGCTCAGCGGCACCTCGGTCGCACCGCCGCAGCTGGATGAGTTTTTCTGCTCTGGCGAGTCGGGTTTGCGCGCGGCAGATTTTGCCGAGTTGGGCTGGACCGAGGCGCTGATCTGGGGTGTTTGAGGCAGGATCAGGTTGTCGGCGATGGCGACTCAGGCTAATGTCCTTCGACTTTGCGGCGCGAGTGACGCGCCGGGACAACTCGACGGGATAGCAACGATGGAAATGGAATCCGCAGATTTTCTGGTGCTTCAGGCCAGCTACACCAACCCGGTGCACGCCGAGGCAATTGGCGTGGTGCTCAATGCCTATGCCCAGGATCCGATGGGCGGCGGGCAGGCATTACCCGAAGATATTCTGCAGCAGTTGCCGGGAGAGCTGGCCAAGCGTCCCCACGCGTTCAGTGTGTTGGCGTTTGTCGACGGCGCGCCGGCCGGTCTGGTCAATTGCTTCGAAGGTTTCTCGACCTTTGCCTGCCGACCACTGGTCAACGTGCACGATGTTTGCGTGGTGCCACAGTTTCGCGGTATGGGGCTGAGCCAGAAGATGCTGCAAAAGGTTGAAGACATTGCCCGTCAGCGCGGTTGCTGCAAGATCACCCTGGAAGTCCTCGAGGGCAATGCGGTCGCACAGGCGTCTTATGGCAAGTTCGGGTTTGCCGCCGGCATGTTCGACCCGGCCTATGGCCGCATGCTGTTCTGGACCAAGAACCTTTAACCCGGGCACTTGCGCGCTGTGGATCAGGCATAAAAAAGGTTCTTCACGGATTACCGGGAAAGACGCTCTTGATCTTCATGAAAAAGAATTCGCTATCCCGGTAACCGTACGCCA